>WGDQ01000120.1 GCA_015493185.1 Planctomycetaceae bacterium | reverse complement strand
CATCAGGTCAAACATTTTCCGCACGATGCGACGTAGCTCGGCATCGACCCGTTTAAGCGGCTTCGACTTGTGCCGCAGTGTCGGGTGGGGGTAGAGAACGATTTCCAGCGGCTCGGTTTTCACGCTACTCAACGGACGAAATCCTGAAAGAGCGGGTTCGAATATCAAGACCGGCAAAAACGGTCAGGACAAAATCGGAAACGAAACGCTCCGCAAGCACGCGGGCGGTCAGAAACTTGGGGAGCACGGAAACGACGGGAAGCACGGAAACGAAAAGAACAAAGAACAAAGAACAAAGAAGAACAAAACGGAAAACCGATCGGAGACAATACAGGTCGCCAAAAAGCGTGACCCTCAGCAGGGGACCAGCGATGGAAAACGACACAAGGGTCACCCTGTCCCCGACACGGGTTTACGCTTTTCATTCTTCACGTCTGTAGTTTAGCCGCCAAGGCCGCGATTGTCCCAGCCATGTTGCGAGGCCGGGCCGCCGGTCTGCTCAAAACAAAGGGCTTTATCGTCGAGGGAGCCGCAAAATTTCATCGGGGCCAGCAAGACCAGCCACGAGCATTTCCGAGGCGATGTCGGCAGAGAAAGGGGGGGCCGGCGGAACGGTTCATCGACAAGGGAATATGCGAGAATCGAAAGCAGGCGACGCAGAGTCCAATATCTCGATGTCAAGATAAAGTTTGACAGCAGGGTTAACTGACGGTTAATCCGCTGCTAATCCCCTGCGTCTGGGCGACCTTTTCGATGGGTTTCACAAAGGCCCGCTGGCTCGACGGCGACCACGGCCCCCATCGGGTGGTTCCGGCCGTACTGCCGGCGACTCGTAGGACCGGGGATTGCCTTGCGTTGATGCCGGTTTGGGACGATCCTAAAGACTGGACACACGGTTTTTCCAATCGGCCACGTTCGGGCGTTGCTATCATCCGCCCCGACGGGGGCCCGGTGCGTTTTCGTCTGGACATCGTGGCGAATCGGTAACTTCGGGGTTGCGTGTTGCCGGCAGTTGGAAGCCAGAAATTGCCCCTATCTTTGCTGGTCTGATGGCTCGATCACCACACAGTTCGAATCGTGCCGTGCCGGCCGACCACGACCAGTTGGCCGCGCCGCCTTCGCGGTTTTCGTTTCCCGCGTGGGGGCTCTCGATGCTGCTGCATGTGGTGCTGATTGTGCTGTTGGGCCTTTCATTGCGGCTGGCTCCCAAAGGCACCGCGTCGGAAACAGTCCGCACGGTCGACGTGGTTTTGAAGCACCGTTCGGACGAAGGCGACTACTACGAATCGGCCGACGATCAGCCTTCGGACGAGTCGGCCCCGGAAACGGCTTCCGACAGCGGTGCGGACAATCCGGTGCCATCGGAGGCGATCGACGAAGCGCCGCCGGTCGACCCCACCGAGGTGTTGCCACGGCTCGACGACGCTGTAGGGCTGGCCGATCTTTCGCCTTCTTTGGTAGCCGGTGCCGGGCAAATGACCGGCGGGCCGGCACAGCCTCGCACACCCACGCAGGGCAAAGCACGCACCCAAGTGTTTGGCGTGGCCGGTGAAGGCTATAAATTCGTGTATGTTTTCGATCGTTCGGGCAGCATGGGTGGTTCGGGACGCAGCCCGTTGCAGGCAGCCAAGCAAGAGCTTCTGGGCAGCCTTGAAGACTTGGACGAAACGCATCAGTTCCAGATCATCTTTTACAGCGAAAAGCCTGTCATTTTCCCTTTGGCGGGGAAAAAGGGCCGATTGGTGTTTGGCAACCGCCAGAATAAGGAAGCGGCCGCGCGGTTTGTGCGCAGCATCGTGGCCGACGGTCCCACCCGCCACGAAGAGGCGCTGATGGCCGCTATTCGCATGCGCCCCGATGTCATTTTTCTGCTGACCGATGCCGACGAGCCCTCGCTGACCAGAATGCAGTTGGAACGAATCCGCCGCGCCAACAACGGCGGTTGTTCGATCAACGCCATTCAATTCGGCCTCGGCCCGGCCCACCGGAACACCAATTTTCTCATGCGATTGGCCCAACAAAACGGTGGGCAGTACGCGTATATCGATATCTCTCGATTTCGCTACAAGCCACGCGACGAAAGCCATCCGCAATGACCCAGCGGCCCGTGTGTTACGCCGATCGCCCATGGATCGCCCTGTGCTCGGGGCATCGTTCGCCAGCCGCCGGGCCGCCGGGGGCTATCGGACCGTGGTGGGGCACAAAGCAAACGTGCCGGCACGCCTCGGCCTGCGAACGTGGGGCCGTTCTGCCGTCGCACGACGCCGATGCGAGGCACCAGAGAGCGAACGTCGCGCTGCGAACCTGTACAGCGCAGCCGAGAATTCGGCCGATCGCTCATCGGTCGGCACCGTCTTTTGTTGGATGCGCGCCGGGTTTGACGGGTGCTTGCGTGCGTTTGGTTGCGGGGTTCGCCTTTTCGCAAACGCGCCGCATGGTTCGGATGGCCGGCATGTGGTTGCTGACATGGTGGTTGCTGGCGCTCGGCACCGATGGCCGGGCCGACGTGGTGCATTTCCGACCGGGTCCGACGGCCCGCGGCACCAGCCGGCTCGAGGGCGAGGTGCTCGATTACACGGGCAGCGAGTTGCGCATTCGGCTGCCCGACGGCCGGGAACGCAAGCTCTCGGTGCGGTACGTCGAGCGTATCGAAACCGCCCGTAACGAGTCGCAACAGCAAGGCGAACGGTTCTTTGCGGCCGGACGCTACGAGCAGGCTTTGGCAGCCCTGCGACGTGCCGCGGCTCAAGAACGCCGTGCATGGGTGGGCCGCGAAATTCTGGCCGGCGAGGTGCGATGCCTGGTTGAGCTGGGCCGCTGGCACGAGGCCACATCGGCCTTTTTGCGGCTTGTGGCCCAGGATCCGCAAACGCCGTATTTCGATTGCATTCCGCTTGCCTGGCGTGCCGGGCGGTTGTCGCGGGCCTTTCGCGGCGCGGCCGAAACATGGATGCGGGCCTCGGCACCCGAGGTCGCGCAATTGATTGCGGCCAGTCATTTGTTGGCCCTCGGACCGCAGCGGCGCCAGGCCTTGCTCGCCTTACGGCGCTGTGCGACGAGCGACGATGCCCGCATCGCGTGGCTGGCCAAAGCGCAGCAGTGGCGTGCCGATTCGCCCAGCGTAACGGCCGAACAGGTGGCTCGCTGGGAGCTTCAGGTGGAACAGATTCCATTTCGGTTGCGAGGCGGCCCCTACTACGTTTTAGGACAGGCCTGGTTGCAGCACGACAACCCACAACGCGCGGCCTTGGCGCTGATGCGTCTGCCCATTTTGCACAGCCAGCGACCCGGGCTCGTGGCCGAGGCCCTCTTCGACGCCGCTCGGGCACTGGAACAAATGGACCGCCACGACGAAGCGGCCCGGTTGTTTGCAGAAGTGGTGGAACGGTACGCTCATTGTCCGGCAGCCGCTGAAGCGAGGCAGCGACTCAAGCTGGACAACCCACCCACCAGGAGCGACGGATGAGCGAACATGGCCACACGGCAGCCGGGACAGACCATCAGCAGGGCGACATCGCGCGGGCCCGCCCAGCGTGCCGACGCCGCCACGCTGAGGCAGCCAGTACTGCGCCGAAGTCGACTGTGCGCTGGCGCTGCAGACGCGCCGCGCGAGCCTGTTGGCGCAAAAGATCGCCCTGGAAACCAGCCGGTGCGATGGCCAAACGGCTTGCGCGGGCTGCCGTATGTTTGGCACTGATCGGCGCGATGGTCTGCTTCGGGCCGATGGCCCATGCCGGACAAGCAGACCAGGCCGAGGCGACCGGAACCGTCGGGGCCGAGGAGTTGCCGGCATCGACCGATCAGGCCCCGAGCACATCGCCACGCAGCTTTTGGGAGATCGTCACGGCCGGCGGTCCGGTGGGCTATGTGATCATGTTGCTCTCAGTGGCGGGTGCGGCGCTGGTGATCGAGCACTTGCTGACGATTCGCGCCAGCGTGCTGATGCCACCCGAGCTGGCTTCGCGAGTGCACGAATTGCTCAAACAGGGCAACGTGGCACAAGCCGAACAGCAGTGCAAATTGCAGCCTAGCTTTCTCGCCTACGTGCTGCACGCCGGCATTTCCGAAATCGAAGGGGGCTACGATGCCATCGAAAAGGCGATCGAAGACGCCACGGCGGAACAGGCCGCCCGGCTGTTTCGCAAGATCGAGTATCTGTCGGTCATCGGCAATATCGCGCCGATGCTCGGCCTGCTGGGCACGGTGATCGGCATGATCTTCGCCTTTCAAGAGGTGGCCAACACGCAGGGTGCGGCACGGGCGGCCGATCTGGCCGAAGGAATTTACCTGGCACTGGTAACCACCGTGGAAGGACTGCTGGTGGCCATTCCTTCGCTGGCGGCCTTTGCCGTGTTTCGCAACCGAGTGGATCAGCTCGTGGCCGAGGCTGCCTACGCGGCCCAACATACATTCACGCCGCTGAAGCGACGGCAGCGTCGTGTGGTTTCGCCGCCTCCGCCACCAACCGCCGAGGCCGCTTCGCGCAAGGGGGGTGGCTGATGCGCGTCCCACACCATCGCCATCGAGGCGGCGTGAGTTTCAACATGACGCCGATGATCGATGTCACGTTTCTGCTGATCGTTTTCTTTCTCGTGTCGAGTCATCTGGCACGTCAGGAAGTACAGCTCGAACTGAACCTGCCACGTGCCCGTAGCGGGCAGCGGCCCGACGAAGCGGCCCGGCGAATCGTCGTCAATGTGTTGCCGCAAGGAGAAATTCGCACCGGTGGCCGCACGGTCGACGGCCGGCAACTCGAACGCATTTTTCAGGTCGAACGCCGCGAAGCGGGCGACGAGCTGGAAATACGCGTTCGCTCCGACCGCGACGTGCCCTATCGGTTCGTCGAGCCAATCATGATTGCCGCTGCCCGGGCCGGCGTTTGGAAAGTGACGTTTGCCGTCGTGCAGCAGCCCGACGCGTGAAGCATGCGGCCGAGACGTATCGCGTTCGGGTTGGTTGGTTCGTCCGCTGGTGATTTCGTTTTTTTCTCGCACTCAGACCGCAAACGGGCGGAATGGTTTTGATGCGACGCACTTTATGGCATCAGCGCGAGAGTGGTCGTTGGGACGTCAAGATGACGCCCATGATCGACGTCGTATTTTTGCTGCTGATTTTTTTCGTTTGCACGGCCAGCTTTCAAACGCCTGAGGAGGTGTTGCCGAGTCGGCTGTCGCTGGCCGGAACGACCGCGGCCGACATCGAGATCGAGCCGCCCGAAGAAGACCTGGACGAGGTGGTTGTGCGGGTCGTCCGCCGTGGAGGACGGGTCGGCTGGGAAATCAACCACCGCCCTTACGACCCGCTGCAACAGGTGCGTGCGGTGCTGGTGGCACTGGTCGAGATACAGGCCGACTTGCCTGTTATCTTGGACGTTGATGGCGACGTTCCGCTGGGCAGCGTGATCGATCTCTACGATCTGTGTCGGCTTACGGGTTTCGAACGCGTGCAATTCGCCGCCGCGGCACCGGAATGAAAAACCTCCCGGTGTTAAAACATCGGCCGTGGGGCCAAAGACCATCCGATGGGTGGCGTCGTGCTCGCCTGCCGAAGTGAATCGAACAACAATCAGACAAAGCAACTGCGCGACCATGGTCAGCCAACCCGGCGAGATGAACGAACCGAACGTTTGCCGTCGGCTGTGTCGACGGATCGGGTGGCGGTACTGTTCGACACATTTGCCGTGGCGTGCGCTCGTGCGCTGCTGGGCGATTATCGTCGCTGTGACGTGGGGCACATGGTCGCCATTCGGCGCCGTGGGCGCAAGCGATTCGATGGCGTGGGCTGACGATACGGCGCAGCAAAGCCGAACACCGGCCGCGAACGTACGGATACAACGGGCGGCCGATGCCGTCGAAACCGACGTTCGCTTTTTGGAGGGATTGCGCCAGCGACGGTTGTACGCCCTGGCCGAGGCCTACTGCCATGAGGTGGCTGGACGCGACGATTTAACGACGCGGCGGCGCGTGCGATTGGCGGTCGAGCTTTCTCAGACGCTGGTTGCCCAAGCGTTGGATTCGCCGCCTGACGCGCGTGCGCCGCTTTGGAAGCGGGCCGAGGCGGCCGTGCGCGATCTGGGGCTGTCCGAGACCGAGGGCTCTTGGGCCCTGTTGGCCGATGTGCAAGCGGCACTGGTTCGGCTGGCCCGGGGCGAACTGGCGCGGCAAATGGCCGCCACAAGCCCCGACGGCCAGCGCCATTTGGGCGAAGCACGACAGGACCTGCGCGAGGCGGTTCGGCAACTCGACGTGGTTCGTCAGCGGATCGAGGCCCGCCTTCGTGGCCTGGCGACGCCCTCGGGCAAGCCCCGCGCCACGGTCTCGAAGCAAAACGCGACCATGGATCGCAACGCCCTCTTGTCGCTCCAGCGGCACGTGCAGTTCGAGCTGGCGCGGGCATTGGCCCACTTGGGGCAATGCTTTGCCCCGGAGAGCGCCGATCGCATTTCGGCACTGAGCCGAGCGGTAGAGCACTTCGAGCGTTTGGCGGCGCTGTCGACCGTGGATCCGTTGGCGAGGGAGAGCCGCGTCGAGCTGATTCGCTGCTTGCGGTTCCTGGGTGATCGGCAGGCGGCCTTGCGGCGGCTCGAGCAGCTCGAACGCCAGTCGCCTCCGGCGGCCATCGCATACCGCGCTCAGGCAGAACGGATCGAACTTTTGCTCGATGCCGGCAAGGTGAACGAGGCCGCAGTCTTGGCGGAGAAGCTGCTCGGCACATTGGAAGGCGACACATCTCCCGCGGGCGAAGCAACGCAGGCCATGGCCGAACGCGAACTGGCCGCGCTGCGCGCCTATCTGGCCGCATGGCAACAGGCCCATCGGCAACAGAGAAAACCACAGAAAGAACGGCAGAAAGAACAACAGTCGCAGGAAGAACAAAACGCACAACAGACTGTTCATTGGCAAAAGGCGGCCGAGCGTTTGGTAGCTCATATAGCCGCCCGTCGGGGCACGTACTGGGCCCGTCGGGCAGAATCGCTGATGGCCGCCAACATCGCGGGCTGGTCCGGCACCGAAGATGCCTCGCTGTTAACCCGTATTGCTGAAAGCTATTTTCGCGCCGGTCAGTTCGACGAGGCCGTGGTCGCCTACGATCGAGCACAGCGTGAAGCCGCCCGGCGGGGCGACGGGCGCCGAGCGTTTCAACTCGGTTACGTGGCGGCCAGCATCGAGCACCAGCGCGGTCGTCATGAAGCGGCCGCCGAGCGCTTTGCGCGGCTGGCTCGTGAATACGACGATCATCCGCAGGCTGCCCAAACGCACCGGCTGGCAATTTATCACCTCGGGCAACTGCTGCGAGACCAGGCCGACTCGCAAACCCTCGATCGGTATCTGTTGCTGCTTGAAGAACATCTGGCCCGCTGGCCTGGCGCACCCGGCAGCGACGAAATACGCCTTCGTTTGGCGCGGCTTCTCGAGCACCGGGGGCAGTACGCCCGCGCTGAGAAGCTTTACCGTCAGGTTTCGTCAGAAAGCGAGCAGTTCGCCCGGGCTGTTCAGCGGTTGGTTGAACTCTACGAGCATTGGTTCAACAACCAACCGCACGACCGTCGCGCACGCCAGCATGTGGCCGAAGCGGTCGACTGGCTTGATCGTATCGTGACCGGACCGGCGAGCCGGCACGGTGTGCCCGACACCTGGACCGACGGTCAGCGTGCTGCCCTGTTGGCTTTGGCCCGCCTGCGTGTGGAGTGGCTGCACGAGGGACTGCGACGCACCGAACAACTGCTCAACGCCGCGCTGGCTGAACCGATGGCTCCGCCCGAGTGGAAACGCCGCGCGTTTCCTTGGCTGATTGTGGTGTTGGCCGCCGAGGGCGCCGGCGATCGGGCGTTGCGGTTTGTCGATCAACTGGCCCAAAACGATGTGTCGTCGACGTTGGCGGTGCTGGAAAGCGTGGACCGATTGCCCCGTCCGAGCGACCCGAAACTACGGCACGACGTCGCGCAGCTCAAACAGCGCGTCGCCCGCATCGTGTTGCACCACGCCGACGCGGCATCGCTCGACGCAAATGCGCGCAAGCGGGCAGAGACGATTCTGGCGTCTTCTTTGGTTGAAGCGGGACGGCTCGACCAGGCCAAACAGCACTACGAACGGCTTCGGAAAAGCGCCCCGCGCGATGCCGACGTGCTCGAGCAATACGCCGCCTTGCTCGCACGAGAAGGTTCGCCCGACGCCTGGCGCGCGGCGCTCGACGGCTGGCGCGAGCTAGAGCGTCATTCACCAGCCGGCAGTCCGCGCTGGTTCCGCGCGAAATACGGCATTTGCCAGGCCCATCTGGCTCTTGGCAATCGACAGCGCGCCGAGAAGATCTACTCGCAGTTGCAGGTGTTGCACCCCAGTTTGGGCGGTGCGGAAATGCGAGCCCGCTTCGATCAGCTATTTCGTGCGAGCCGTTGATCTTGCGCTACGGGATCGCCTGCGTGCGTGCGAACTACCAGGGGCCGCGTACGTAATACACGCCGTATTGGTTGGTGTCAGTCGGCCAAAGCGGTGTGCCGTAAAAAGCACCGCCGCCGAACGGACCGGGCCCCGGATAAGGACGGGCGAATTGATGGTCGATCGGCGTGACTCGCAGCCCGGAAACACCCCAGTGGTAGTTGGTGGTCATTTCCGCCGTGGGCGGAACAACCAGCGCCACGGGCGCACCCCAGGCCGTGTGATAGTAGTCGCCGTGCCAGGCGATGTATTGCGATCGCTCGGCAGCCACGCGGCCGTACCAAGTATTTGAAAAGCGGCCACCAGCATGAGCCACGCCGGGCACCACGAGGATGAGGATCGCGACATAGCCTGACAATCGATTTTTCATGGCGTGTCCATCCTTTAAGTTTCCTCGTCCTCAGGCCGGCTGCCCCTTCCGGCCTGATGATGCCCCGTTAGCCTGGCCATGGCTGGCGAGCCGCTTGAAAGATCGGCTCTGTGCTGCTCACCGCCGTGCGGTTGCAACACCTGTTTGCGATACGCCCCAGTGGTGTACCGCATGTTGTGAAAAACGACCAGATGGGTCGTCTTTTGCGGCCACGCCGAACGAGGGGTTTCATCTGTCCGACGCCCAAAACCGACCAATCGGCCAAGTCCGATCCGAGTTGCAGTGCACTCGATTGGTCCAGAGACAACTATCGTCTGCAATCGCCGTCAACTTTGCGTTTTGGTGCCGAGGGGCGGAAATCAGGGCCACGCGGACTGGCCCAACTGGGCAAGTCGCACAGCCGCGTTTTTCGCGGTTGTGTCGGATGATTTCGCTCTTTCAGGGGGGACGAATTTGCTCTGGCTGCTGTTCAGACCCTTTGCTAGACTCCCGAGCCGCTCTTCACCACAAGGTCGCACGCAGTTCTGAAACTGCTGCCCATCGCGTCTTTTGCAGCGCTTGGTCTGCATCGGCTGCCGGTGCCGGTCGGGGTGTCGGTTCGCACCCGCGGTGGTGCGATCGCGCCAGCGCGTTGCGTTTGCCGCGGCTGCTATTGGCACAGGAAACTTTGGGTTTCGCCACTGGACAGAGGGAAAGGTCGATGAATCGAAACGGTCTTTGGCCCCTTGGGTTGTTCGTGGTTCTCATGACCGTGGCCGCAGGCGCAGCAATCCATCCGGTGGCTGCGGCGCCCTGGGACCGTCTCAAGCTCTTCAAACAAGTCGAAGCCGACGAAAACGCCGACTATCCGGTGAGCGAAGAAAACGGCCCCTGGATGATCCTGGCCGTAACCTTCATGGGCGAGAATGCGCAGCACGATGCTCGTCGGCTCGTTTACGAATTGCGCAAGCGATACAAGCTCGAAGCCTACACGCACAAAGCGCATTTCGACTACACCGGCGATGTCAAAGGCCGCGGCATGAACCGCTACGGCGGCCCGAAGCGTATGCGCTACCAGCGCGACAAATCATTCGACGAGGTAGCCGTGTTGGTCGGCAATTTTCCTAGTGTCAACGACCCGGAGGCACAGGCAACGTTGCGAAAAATCAAATACATGTGGCCCGACTCGATGAAGGCCGAGAAAGGCCCGGTAAGCCGGCCGTTGGCTGCCTGGCGCGAACTGACACGATTCGCCGAGGCGTACAACAAAGAAACCCCGCAAGCCAAGGGCCCCATGGGCCACGCTTTTCTGGTGACCAATCCGCTGTTGCCCCGCGAGTATTTCGTGCCGCAGGGCATCGACCAGTTCGTATTGGACTTGAACAAGGGGCTGCCTTATAGCCTGCTCGATTGTCCGGGACGCTACACGGTGAAGGTGGCCACGTTCACCGGTCGCACGGTAATTCAGGCGCCGGGGGTCAAAGGTATCAAGGCCGATCTCGATGGCGAAAGCCAATTGGCCAAGGCGGAAGTCATGGCGCAACGCCTTACCGAGTATCTGCGTGAAAAGGGGTGGGAAGCCTATCAGTTTCACGACCGGCACTCGAGCATCGTGACCGTGGGCAGCTTCAATTCTGTGGGCACACCACGGCCCGACGGAAAAACCGAGATC
>WGDQ01000119.1 GCA_015493185.1 Planctomycetaceae bacterium | reverse complement strand
CATCGGGGGGACTGCTGGCAATTGCCTGTGTTGGATTTTAGAATAGCTGCCTTTGCCTGTCAGGGCATTGCGTTGTGCTGCCGACCGCAGCGGTTTGTTCTTCGGAACACGAACCGGCCGGGCACGCGTCAGAGGCCCGCACTCCGGAGGCCGTGCGAACTACCATCTGGCACATCAACCCGTGCTTGACGAATAGGGGTCGCCTTGTGGCGTTCCACGGGACTTGAGGGAGGAAAGCGCGAGCCGCGTTTGCGTTTGTTCGTAGGAATCCCGCGCTCTCGCACGTCGGTCGGCTATTTAACATCGACTTCAAGGACTCAAGAAAACCGGTCGGAATGCCATGTCCGAACTGCCCGATCCATATATTGAAGAAACCACGGCCTCCGTCCCTCCTACGATGGAAGTGGGCGTGCCACCGCTGGACATGATGATCCGCACGAAGCTGTCGATCATGATGTTCCTGCAATATTTCGTGTGGGGTGCCTGGTGGGTCACGTTGGGAACGTACCTGAGCAACGGGCTCGGATTCTCCGGCACACAGGTTGGTCTGGTGTATGGCACTTCGGCGCTGGCAGCCATCGTGTCGCCGTTTTTCGTGGGCATCGTCGCCGACCGCCTTTTTGCCACGCAGCGAATCCTGGCGGTGCTGCACCTTCTGGGAGGGCTGCTCCTATACGCCGTCGCCCAGATCGAAGGATTTCGATTGTTTTATGTTGTGTCGCTCGTTTATTTCCTTTGCTATATGCCCACTCTGGCGCTAACCAACTCGCTCTCGTTCCATCAAATGAGCGACCCATCACGTCAGTTTCCGGGAATTCGCGTGCTGGGCACGATTGGCTGGATTGTGGCTGGCTTGATTGTGGGCGCGATCCGCATCGACCAAGCCTCTATCGAAGCAACGAACCTTCCTATTCAAATCGCCGCCGGCGTCTCGATTCTGCTCGGCATTTTCTGCCTGGCGCTACCGCATACACCTCCTAAGGACAAAGGCACCAAGTGGAGCATCCGCGCCATTCTCGGCCTGGATGCCTTAGAACTGATGAAACAATGGTCGTTTACCGTTTTTATCGTCGGTTCGTTTCTGATTTGCATTCCTTTGCAATTCTACTACGCGTTTGCAAACCCCTTTCTCAATGACTTGGGGGTTCACAACGCTGTGGGCAAGATGACGATGGGGCAGATGTCCGAGATCTTCTTTATGCTCGTCATGCCCTTCTTTTTCGCCCGATTGGGCGTGAAATATATGCTGCTTGTCGGCATGCTAGCCTGGACAACCCGGTATGTGTTATTCGCCTACGGCGATGCCGAATCGACGCTTGGGATGGGTATGCTGCTTCTGGGAATCTTGCTTCACGGGATATGCTACGACTTCTTCTTCGTTACGGGGCAAATCTATGTTGACAACAAGGCGCCGCAGCACATTCGTGGTGCGGCCCAGGGTTTCATCGCTCTCGTAACGCTCGGCGTAGGGGGCTTTGTGGGCACGCTGGTTTCAGGCCGGGTTGTCGACTACTTCACCAGCGAAAACGGGCAACATGACTGGACTTCGACGTGGCTCACCCCGGCGATCGGCGCAGGTGTGATCATGATTGCTTTCGGCATCTTGTTCAATGATCGCACAACCACGTCGAACCAGTAGCGCCGCACCTCGTTGTGCATATGCCCGATCTACGACGAAGCGTCCAACCATCATCGCAGTGAGCTACGCTTGGGTGCGGGGGTAGCCTGCATCTGCTCTGCGCAACGCGTTCGTCAGGCATCTTGTCGATTCACCCAAGACTCGACTCCTAACCGTGCGCGGAGCAAGACAAAATCCGCCGCGAACCGGCCGACGCCGTCCGCGCTCATGTGACGGGCCATGGCCATGCTTTGCCTGAGTCCGTTGTGAAAAAGCAACCCGGTGGTAAACCGTCGGTTGGAAAGTCTGGGCAACAGCTCACGCTCCGACCAAGCGTGCGATGATGAACGCTGACTCAACTTGTGACCGATGCCAGGATCGCAGAACCGCCCTGCTTTTTCTCGTGGTTGCGGGCGGTCTGGT
>WGDQ01000118.1 GCA_015493185.1 Planctomycetaceae bacterium | reverse complement strand
GGTGCCAGCGGCATCTCGGGTCGGCTTCTCACCTTCTCGCACACCGTTGTTCCGTTGAATCGCCTCGTAGACTTCACGGCGGTGGACCGGAACTTCTTTCGGCGCCTCGACGCCAAGACGAACCTTGTCTCCGCGGATTTCTACCACGACGATTGTAATGTCATTGTTAATGACAATACTCTCGTTCTTTTTACGCGATAGAACCAACATTGCCCATTCCTTCGCTGCCTTGCAGTGCCCGCCCTGTCGATTGTTTTCCGGTCCAGCGTTTTGCCACCGTTCTGTTCGAACGCTTCGATCCGCGCAAGGCTTTCATCCGCATGCAGCGCGGCGAAGCGCACTCGGTTACAGGGCTACGGCATAATCGCAGTCACTCTTCACTCTACGTGCTAGCAATGCAGAGTCAAGCAGCAGGCGGGCAAAAGTCCTCATTTTGGACAGTTTTTTTCCAACGTTTGGCATAAGACTTCCTATCAGCCCCCGGAGCCTCACGGTCCTAAAAGCTTCCCACGATTAGCTCCCCAGAAAACGACGAATGCCGTAACCAACTGCAATACAATCACTTAAGAAACGAAACTGCTTCCCGCGCGGGGCACAAAACGCCATCCCCTAAATAACCTTTTCTGCCGCGTCGATTTCCGGGCAAACCGATGACCAAAGCCACTGCAGTACACCCGGGCAGACGGCCTCGAAGATGAGAACGACTCGCGCGACACCCCTTCGGAATGGGATCTTTCGCTTGGCCTAGCTCAGCCATCGGGCCCTCGCGACACGTCGGCCGCGTTGCGTTTCAGGACCGTTCTGCTTCGCAGCAACCGACGCTCGCGCGGGCGGACAACTGTCCTCTTTCGTCGCCCCTCCACTTGTGCGGTGCCAGAGGCTTCATCGATTCCAGCCCCCTTGAGGGTAAACTCGCGGCTCCTCGTTCTTGAAGCACGCCCAAGGCCCCCGATGGCGGGATGATTACGGATTCGATGCTTTGTGGCAGGCCACAACCTCGCCGGCAGAAAGCCGTTGCCCCGTTCCTGGGCGCCGGCGTGGCAGAGGGCGTATACGGAAAAGCAAACTCTTTCTTTCGCATCGCTTTGGGGGTCGCGTCAGAGAAACAGCGATATGGGGGAGCCCCCGGCTCTTGGATCAACGCACCTCGCTTGCGGACAACCGGCCCCCGTCTATAATTCACTGCACCTTGTGTAGCGGATTGGTATTGCCGTGGCAGGCGTACTTTTCGCTTGCGCCACACCGGCTGGTCAACAACAAAACGAAGCAGACGCGTCGTCGCTCGCACACATACCGGAAGAGCTCCTCACGTCGCATGCTGATCGCAGCAGTCGCGAATTGCGATTTGCGAAAAAATGGGCCGCGTCGGCTCCAAGATGTGCTCATCCCACAAGCCAATTCACCTTTTACTTGTTACTCGCATCCACTTGAATCATAAGGCCTGCTGTCATGCGTCGCTGGCTACTCGACATTTGGACTGCCGTCTTCACGGTCGCTCAGGGTCTTTGGATCACGTTGCGCTATTGGTTCAAAACGTACAACCCCCAGCGCAGGACATTCACGCAACACTTCGAGTATCCGGAGCTGCCCGTGCCCGTGGCCCCACGCTATCGTGGATTCCATCGCTACGACCTGACAACGTGCATCGCGTGCGATCAATGCGCCAAGGCGTGCCCGGTTGATTGCATCTATATCGGCAAAGAGCGCGTGCCCGGAGCAAAAGGGTTTCGCGTCAACACGTTTACGATTGACTACACCAAGTGCATGTTTTGCGCCTTGTGCGTGGAACCATGCCCTGTCGATTGCATCTTCATGGGAGCCACACACGATTTGAGTTGCTACAGTCGCGACGGCTGCATCGTTGATTTCTCACGACTCCCGGTCGACGTGGCCTGGGGCCGCGCGACACTGAATCCCGCAGCGGTCGCCATGTCGAAAGTTATTACTGAACCTGTCCACGGCGGGCCGAATCAATAAACTAGAGGGGGACGGATTTCGCTGCCGGCCCCCGGCGGCCGGAAATGTCGCGTTTCGTGTCCGATTCATATTTTCCAGCGATGGCTTGCGAGAAAGAGGCCAGACCGATGAAGCAGCCCAAGAAGATCTACACGCTGGAAGAAGCCAATGCCGCGCTGCCCTTGGTACGCGCGATTGTCGAAGATCTGGTCGAGCTTTCGCGGCAGGTTGTCGACCGTCGCGAGCGGGTTCTTCTGCTGCGGGGCGATCGCGACCCAGAGCCCAACGATCCCTATAGTGAAGAGCTGGCGCAGATCGAACAGGAGCTTGAAAAAGACGGGCAGCAGCTTCAAGAGTATGTCCAGGAGCTGCGGCAGTTGGGTATCGAGTTGAAAAACGGCGTCGAAGGTATCGTCGATTTCCCCGCGGAAATGGATGGACGTCGTATCTATCTCTGCTGGAAATTAGGCGAACCCGAAGTTCTCTACTGGCACGAGCTCGACGCCGGATTTCGGGGCCGGCAGCCGCTCACAGCCGACTCGACCATCGGCGACGACACCGACGATTCTGTATCTTGCGACGAATAGAACGAATAGCTCGTCGGCCCTTCAGCGCTTCGTCTTGTTTAGCGGTCAAGCCGACGGCCACCGCTTGCCGGACAGATTGCTCAGCAACGTCACGTTGCGTGGCCGACTCTCTTTGTCTGTGCACTGCGCAAAATCATCGGGGCGGTGGGCCGTAGAACTTGGCCAGATCCGCGCTCTATTTCCCGGCTGGATTACCCGTGGGCCAAAACGAGGGTGTCAGCAAAAGAACTGCTACCGCCCAACCGCATCGAAGGCATTTCGATAGTGTTCTATTTGCGGTCGGCGCTGACCGTCGGGCCAGAAGACCGAGATCACGTCAAATCGCGCCGGCTCGTGCAGTCGGCCTCGCCGTTTCAGATACGCCAGCGCCAAACGGGTCAATTGTCGCTGCTTGACAATAGTAACGGCATCAACAGGCCGTCCTGCCCTGAGCGAACGCCGCGTTTTTACCTCAACGAAAACGATCGTTTTGCCATCGCGGGTAATTAGATCGATTTCGCCCAAACGATTGCGGTATCGTCGCGCTATGATGCGATGTCCACGCCGACGCAAGAACCGGGCCGCGGCTTGCTCGCCTCGCCGCCCCAGTTCATGAGGCGTGATCGGCGTCGGCTTCCGCCAGCGGACCAGCCACGCTCGTAGTCGTTCGAAAGGCAAGGTGGCGGCCCCCCGTAATTGTCACACCCCACTCGCCGCTTCCATGCCGTTCTCTCTGCGTTGCGTTTCCTTCCGTAGGTTGTCTCGAAATTCTTTTTACCTACGGCAAGCAGATCCGGGCGAAACCACGCCGTCTTCCTTATTATTCCCGACGTCCCTATCCTGTCCGACCGTCTTCTCCGCTCTCTCCGTCGAAATAGTTTTCGATCTCTGGGGGTACTACGCTACTTCTCCCAAGCGCACTGCACGGCAAGCCAGCAAAGGCACGTTCGGCCTTGGAACATCTCAACCGGTTCTGCGGCTAGAATAGCCACGCCCCGGATGTACACGCGCTATTTCTGGGCTTCTTCTTTCGATTTCCTGCGATCAACGCGGCGCTCGCGCAGCCGCACGGCCTTACCAACGCGATCGCGAAGAAAATAGAGCTTGGCGCGGCGCACGACGCCCGAGCGTTTCACTTCCACCTTGGCAATGCGTGGCGAATGCAGTGGAAAAGTCCGCTCGACGCCTTCGCCCTGCACAATGCGTCGCACGGTGAATGTCTCGCGCGTGCCGGCTCCTCGTCGGGCAATCACCACGCCATTGAAAATCTGGATTCGTTCTTTTTCGCCTTCCAAGATGCGCGTATGCACATCGACGGTATCGCCAATCTCAAACTCCGGCGGTTCGTCACGCATGGAGGCCTTTTCGACCAGGTTCATAATGTCTTGAGACATGATGTTTGTTCCTTTCATGGAAACTTCGCCTTGCGAGCAACGACACGGGGGGCGAAAAGCAATGTGCCGCCGCGCAAAGCCAAATTTTTCATTTTCGATGGGGTATATTTCCGGTCTGGTCCGACTTGCTTCCAGATGTCGAGACGTTTCGGTCTGCTGTTTCCTCCGACTGTGCTGCTGTGCCGTCGGCGGCACCTCGCCGCAGCAGCGTTCGGAGCTTTCGTTGCTCGGCTCGCCACTGCTCAACGCGTCCATGATCGCCGCTCAGCAGCACCTCGGGCACTTCGTGCCCGCGGTAAACCCGGGGACGTGTGTATTGCGGGTGTTCGAGCGACCGCTGTTCGTCGGAAAAGGAATCATCTCGTGCACTCTGTTCATGCCCCAACACACCAGGCACCAGCCTTACGACGGCATCCATCACAACCATTGCTGCCACTTCACCACCGTTAAGAATGTAGTCGCCGATGGAGATTTCCTCAGGTTTCAAAATCTCCCGGATCCGCTCGTCAAATCCTTCGTATCGGCCGCAAAGCAGCAAAAGCCGTGGCTTGGCTGCCAAGGATTCAACCATTGCCTGATCGAGTCGCTTTCCCTGCGGGGTTAGCATTACCAAATGGCCCGGTGTCTCAGCCATGGCCTGCACGGCCTCGACACACTCAACCACCGGCTCCACTTTCATCACCATGCCAGGTCCACCACCAAAGGGTCGATCGTCGACTTGCCGATGTCGTCCTTTGGCCCAATGGCGGATATCGTGCAACACCACTTCGACCCGGCCACTTTCGATCGCCTTATGCAGCAGGCTTTGCCCGATGTAACCGGAAAAGATTTCCGGGAACAGGGTCAGCACATCGAATCGCATCATGATCGCAGGCCGTTTCAATCCGGCTTGTTGCCGTGTGCTAGCGTCCTGCCGATGCTGAAAACCAGACCGCTTCTTAAATTGGCCTCCCACAAACACACAGCCCAGCTATCACGACGAGACTTCACCCTCGGCGTTGGCTGAGGACGACTCCGCCTCGGCGTTCTCCGAGGTTGCGCTCGCGTTCGTCTCCTCAGCCGTCGCACTGCCCGTTTCCGGCTCGTCGGCTGGCTTCACTGCCGGCTTGGGCGCGGGAGGAACCGGCTTGGCCATGAGCAGCTTTTCGCGGGCCGCCTTGTTCTGCTCGACACGCGTGCCGCCCGGACCATACTTCTTGATCAGCACAGCCACTTTCTCCGTCGGCTGCGCACCAACACTCAGCCAATGCGATACGCGTTCGTGATTCAGCACCACCCGCGCATCGGTATCGGGCACCATGGGATCGTAAACGCCCACTTCCTCCAGCACTTTGCCGTCGCGCGGTGCCCGCGCGTCCATCACGCAAATGCGGAAGAACGGGCGATGTCGTCGTCCCATTCGTTTCATACGAATCCTGACTGCCACCGTCGGTTTCTCCTTCGTGTGCTAAAAAATCGTGTGTGTCAAAGTTCGACGCTCGGCCACCGGGTTTACGTACCCGTCGTTCAGCAGTCGACCCTTTAGTTGTTTGCTACCAGTCGTTTTGTCAACCGGCTCTAAACAGTTTGCTTTGCTTTAAGACCAGACCACCCACACTACCTGAAACAAGATCGCTCACCCTCTGTTGGCTCAGCTACTCAGCGTGTGTTCTCCGCGGCAAACGATCCGCATTTGAAAGGTACGGCGAGTCGGACTTCCGCCTGAGCACTATCCTCTGCGTTTCTTGCGTTTCAGCCGCCTCAACTGCCTTTCACGTTCTTTGCGGCGCTGTTTTTTCTCCTGCGCCGAGAGCCGCTTGCCAGTGCTCTTTTTCTGCCGCGTCATCTTGGCGCCCGGATCGAGAAAGCCCCCGCGTTGCAACTCCTGAATTTTTTTCATCCGATCCCGCATGCCGAGGCCGGCCATTTCTTTCACCTGCGGGGCCATCATGCCGAAAAGCTTAACGAGCTCGTTCACCTCGTGGGGCTCAACGCCCGCCCCCGCTGCAATTCGCCGTCGTCGGCTCTGATCGATAATTTTTGTCGGATTACGTCGCTCATCAGGCGTCATCGAATCGATAATGCCAAACAGTCGCTTCATGTCTTTCTCGACATCGGCACCCTCGAGCATTCCGCCGAAGGCCCCCATTCCGGGCATCATCGAGATCACTTTTTGCAAAGGGCCCAATTTCGTGGTTTGGGCTACCATTTTGCGAAAGTCGTCGAGCGTGAACTCGCCGGCCCGGAGACGCTCTTCCTGCCGGGCCATTTCTTCCTGGTCGAATCGGCGTTGTGCTTGCTCAACCAGTGTCAACACATCGCCCATGCCCAGAATGCGGCTGGCCATCCGGTCTGGGTGAAACTCTTCTAAATCCTCCAGATGCTCGCCGACGCCTATGAATTTGATCGGCACACCGGTTACGGCCTTCACGCTCAGCGCGGCCCCCCCGCGGGCGTCGCCGTCGAGCTTCGTCATGATCACGCCGTCGAGCTCTAGCGCCTCGTTGAACGCCTTGGCGCTGTTCACTGCGTCCTGGCCCGTCATGGCATCGACGACCAGATACACTTGCTCGGGCTGCACCTGACGCTCGACGGTGGCCAGCTCCTGCATCAGTTCGTCGTCGATGTGCAGGCGCCCGGCCGTATCGAGCAAAACCACATCGGCCCCGGTTTCCCGAGCATGCTTGACGGCGTTGCGGCACACTTTGACCGGATCGGTCTGCCCCTCTTCGCTGTATACGGGCACACCCACCTGCTGGCCAATGATCTGCAACTGCTGCACGGCGCCGGGGCGTTTCAAGTCGGCGGCCACCATCAGTGGTTTGCGGCCCCGCTCGGCAATCAACCTTCCCAACTTGCCGCAGGTGGTCGTTTTGCCTGAGCCTTGCAGGCCGCAGAGCATCAACACGGGAGTTTCCCCCCGTAGATGCAGACTGTGGTCGACTGGCCCCATCAAATCGACCAGCTCTTTGTAAACGATGCCCACCACCTGCTGGCTCGGATCAAGCGAACTGAGCACCCGTTCACCCGTCGCCTGCTGGGCAACTCGCTCGATAAAATCCTTCGCCACCGAGTAGCTAACGTCGGCCTCAAGCAACGCTTGCTGTACCAACCGCAGCCCTTCGCGCATATTGGCTTCGGTCAGCTTCCCTTTTCCGCGAAGCGTTTTTAGCGCCGAGGTCAGGTTTTGCTGTAACGATTCAAACATGTAAGACTTCCGCAGCGATGCGGTTCGATTCTTTTTCGCCCATCCGGCAGCGGGCACAACGCTCCACGCAGCGGACGCGTCACTTCGCCCGCCCACCTCGACGTCGGGCACGCAGTCCCCGGTCCACGCGGACTATGGATCACGCCGACGCGTCCCAAAAAGGCCGGTAGACAGACTTTAGGCCTAAATCATGTAAACCCGGAATTGTAACGGTGCCAAACCCGCTTTGGCAATGGTTCCCCTGCGCGGAAAAGCGCGAAATCGGCCTCAACGTGGGTGACTGTGGCCAGCAAAGCGCCGGTTACCCAACAACCGAACGAACGCTAGCTACGCTTGGGGCTTCCGAAGCCAAAATGCGGCAAAACAGTCTCCCACAACCGCTTGGAGACCGCAGCGACCACATAATCTGTGGCCTTTTCCGGGCTTTCGCACGCCGCTCAGAGCTATGGCGAAGACTGGGGCAAGCGGTACCGCAACACAAGGTTATCTGCCCGTGCATCCGGGGCAAAGGCGACGGGAACTGTCCAGGCGGCGGTTGCCGCCTTGCACACGCCCTCGGCCCCCGTCTTGCAATAGTAGAAGCCGACAACCACGTCGAGCACCTCATTGCCGGTGGTGACACCCGAGCGAAGAGGCAATTGCACCACCCAGCCACTGGCCTTCCCGTCTGCAGGCGGCAGCGACTGAAGTTTCCCCAGTCCCTCGCGCTCAAGCGGTCCCTCTTCTCCTTCGACCGACACGCGATAAACCCGCGGCGCATCCGGGTTGATCTTATATCCTTCGGGCAGTTCAATTTCGAATCGCAACCGCAGCGAACCGTGCTGCGGAGCAATCCGTTGCATCGCCAGCTTTTCCCGGCGAACGTCAGAAAAAGCGTCGGTCGGCCCTGATTCAGCAACCATCATTGTTCGAGGCGGCTCGAGCTCTGGGATATCCAGCGTGCCGACGCGATTTCCGTCGTTCAGGTCGATTACACGGATGCGATGATTATCCGTATCGGCTACGTATAATTTGCCCCCTGCGGCAGTGATGCCCGCTGGCTCATCGAAACGTGGCGGATCGTCGCTCAGGCCCGCCTCGCCTGTTCCAACGAGTGTTTTCGCTGTGCGGGCTTCTGGATCAACCACCTTGATTTTATTGTTGTACGTGTCGGCCACGTACAAGCATCCTTTGTAATACGCCACACCCAGTGGGTGTTGGAATCGCACCTCGGAGCCCTCGCCGTCAACGTCGCCGAAAGTGAACAGCCGGCCAGCAGGCAGGTGCGCCGTGCCCAGCAGCGTGTCAACCTCGCCGTCTGGTTCGAAGGGAACACGCCGGATCGAACTTCCTTCGCTATCGGCTACATAGAGCCACTGCCCATCCGAAGTCAAACCGCTCGGTTGGGCAAACGACGCATAACCGGCTTCATACGGTTCGTGGGGAACGAGCGGACCGTCCACAATGTCTTCTCGGCCATTGCCCGCGTAGATAAACACCTCCGACTCATCCAATGGCATGGCCCAAATCTGATGCGGTCCGGCCATAGCGATGTAAAGCGTGGTACCGTGAATCCAAAGATCCCACGGACTATTGAGCGCCGTACGTAACGGCGGCCCGGCCCAGCGGTCGGGCATTTTGGGACGCCCCACCGCATCACGTTGGTCGAAATCGATTCCCGGCCAACCGCGTCCTTGCCGCCCCGTGCCAGCAATGGTCGTTACCCGGCGATTCCTAAGGTCGACCTTGCGCAGCAAATGATTTTCCGTGTCGGCAACATACAGCGTTTCCTCGCGCAGGCACATGCCCTGCGGCTTATTGAACTGGGCTGTCTCGAAATCGCCATCGTTACGGCCGATCGCGCCTTGGCCAATGACCTCAACCAATGTGCCGTCGAACCGCGTGACCACGATGCGGTTGTGGTTGCTATCGGCGATGAATAGCCGACCGCCCTTTTCATCAGCCAACACTTTGCCGGGAAACCGCAGTGGCGTGGCTCCTGCCCGATAACGCTCCAGATCGAAGCGAATCGGGGTTTCGTCCAACAGTCCCCTGGCCCGGTAATACGGAATCGCCGCATCGAAAAACGCCTTCATCGCCTCGAATGGCACTTCGCCGCTATCCCGAGCCACCACGTTGCCTTCCGGATCGATCACGATCAGGGTGGGCCAGCTACGCGCCCCATAGCGATTCCACAACACGTGCTTCGCGTCGTTTACTACAGGATGCTCGATCTCATAGCGCAAGACGGCCGCGCGAATATTTTGCGTATCTTCTTCCGTTTCGAATTTGGCCGAATGGATGCCGATTACCACCAGCTCGTTTGGAAACGCGCGCTCCAGCTTTTTGAGCTCTGGCAACAGGTGCATGCAGTTGATGCAGCAGTAGGTCCAGAAGTCGAGCAGCACGAACTTGCCCCGCAGCTCCCGCAGGTCGATCGGTCCCGCGGTGTTGATCCAGTCAACCGCACCCAACAGCGGCGGAGCGGGCACACGGTTCGGAAAAGGGTGCTCAGGCTCCGATTCTTCGCTCGGCACGTTCGGTTTCACATCGGCATTCCCAGAAGACGTACGTTCCGCATCTCCGCTTTTCGAATCCTCGTCTGCCTGATCGTCCGGGACCGTTTCACGCGAACCGCTTTCGTCCTGGAGCTGGGCACCATTGGATTGCACGGAGTCCTTCTCCCCACGGCGATTTGCAGTGCCATCCGATCCGGAACGATCCGCTTCGGTTCCCGCGGCACCACCATCTTCGGCCGCGCTGCCTGAAGCCCTAGCAGACGGTTCCTGTGCCAGTGCTTCCTGCTCGGTCGATGCGCCACATCCGCACGCTATTGCCAACGACATCATGGCCAAAAGCGTCAAAACCGCCCGGCCCCATTGCCAAAATCTCGTCGCCGAGCGATCGCAAATCAATTTCTGCTTTCGTTGCACAACACAACCTCGTCCTTCGGGCTTATCGGGGGCACCGTATCGTGGCCAGCTATCGGTCCACGGGCTTCTTGCAAAACTCCTGCTTTCATCGGCCCGAATCCCGACTTGCTGGAAGTCTCCGTTGCCCGCTTACAGCCGCGATCCGTAGTAGAATGAATGCGACACGCAATCGTGCTACAAACTGCTCCGACCGGCCGAGCAGCACCGTAACACGATCACGCATTGTACGCTAATTTGAGCAGGATCGTTCCCACCTGCAAAGCCTGCCCGGCATGACGCGCTTCAGCGGCCGCAGAGTGGAAAACCAACCTATCTGTCAACCTCGGCGGGAACGGAATGTTTTCGAGACCATTCAGGTTGCCTTGCGGCACAAACCGAACAGGAAATTGCAAACACGCGAGTATCGAATCATTGCCGCTCGTTCGCCCATGCAAGCCGGCGATCGGGAAATAAGCAGCCGAACAACCACCGGATCCGGCAGCTATCCAGTATCCAGCGCCAAGCACCAGCAACCAATCATCCGGGCATGGGTCTTGAGCATGGCACAAGGAGGGCACGCGAGGAAAATGCCGTTGGCAAAATAATTGAGACAAACAGCTCTTGTTCACTGCAATCACGCATCCGAGTAGCCGACATCGCTCCAGTCCTGTTTTACTCCGCCGTTTTGCCGAAACTTGTGGCTGCCACGATCATCGCTGCGAATCAACGCAAACCATGCCATTGTGCTGTGCCGGTTGATCGCCGACCGTTACTTCTAGCGACAAAAGAACTTGACACGATTTCGGCATGACCGCTACAGTTTGCCGCCCCGCTTGTTAACTGCTCCACACGCCCCACACGTAAAGCGAGCCCACAAAGAGGTTTCGAAACATCCCCACCTACGCGAATCCTGGTTGCGAGAGGACCGTGCCACGCTGCCATTCTCGGCCGCCGGCACGCCAGAGCGTCCGACTGCCAACGTGAACGTCGTGGCAGATTTGTTGAACTCGACAGCATCTACTCCGTTTTGGTTCCTTCGCTGCTGCTGAAACGCGCCGCCCGCTGGATTCGTAACCCCCGTTTTTCTTACAGCCCGTACGCCGGCCCAAATGGGAGAAAGCCCGATGCTTCACCGTGGTTTGGCTGCTCTGTTGATCGTTTGCGTCGTGCCCGCTGCCCATGCTCAGCAGTGGGCCGAAAAAATGTTCGATGCCACGAGCCACGACTTCGGTGCGGTTGCCCGAGGCTCGAAGGTAGAACACCGCTTCCGCATCACCAATCTCTACAAAGAAGACGTACACATCGCCTCGGTACGATCAAGTTGCGGCTGCACGTCGCCCGAAATCACCAAACGCACCCTGAAGACCCACGAAACGTCTGAATTGATTGCTCGCTTCAATACTCGCGCATTCCTCGGGCACAAAAGCGCCACGGTCACCGTCACGTTCGACCAACCGTTCTACGCGGAAGTGCGATTACAGGTATCGGGCTATATCCGCAGCGATGTGGTACTCGACCCACCCGCCGCGCTGTTCGGGTCGGTCGAGCATGGCCAACCTGTACAGCAAGTCATTGCTGTGCGCTACGCAGGTCGCGACGATTGGGCCATTACCGGTGTCGAGCCATCCAATCCATACGTCACGGCCGAGGTACGAGAAACAAGTCGTGGCTTCGGCCAGGTGAGCTACGAACTGATCGTTCGCCTCAAAGAAAACGCGCCGGTCGGCTATCTCAACGACCAGTTGTGGGTGCGCACAAACGATCGTCGCGCTACCCGGTTTCCCGTAACCATCGAAGGACGCATTGAGCCCGCCATCACCGTAACACCTGCTTCATTGTTCCTTGGTGTTGTCGAACCCGGACAAACCATTACCAAAAACGTGGTCGTCCGTGGCAAGCGTCCGTTTCGTATTCTCGATGTCGAGTGCGACGACCGTTGCTTTACGTTCAAAACGATAGACAGAGCTCTGCCGGTCCACACGGTCCGCATCACATTCACGGCTGGCGAGCACAAAGGCAAAATGAGTTGCAAGATTCGCATCAAGACCGATCTCGATCCCAGCGACTCGCCGGAGCTGACTGCTTACGCTCAAATTGGCAATGCTACCGAGTCAGGTGGCGCTCAGTAGCCGGCTCTATTGTGGTCGAGTCGGTGGTAGTTTCGGCTATGGCGATCACCGTATTCGGAGCCCCGCGTCTTCGTTCCGCATAAGCCAATGTGCGGCACCGTCAGCGTGTGGAAAACGAAACCGGTCGCAAAGCCGAAGGCACTGGCCGACACACAGAGACATACCGAACGGGCACGCGCATCGCCAACGCGTCCCGTGCACCTGTGAAACCAGGTCGTCTTATTAGCAAGGGTTTCGCGGCCAGAATTCGACAATTGCCACCGCCACAAAGCGGCTCGTCAACCGCGACGCCCCGCTGTGTAGACAGCCAAGCACATGGATCGCCGCACGAGGGGCAGCGGCACGTGCGGCGGTCCGCCCATTCTTTCTCGCGTGCCACGCATCGCCATTGCATCGTGGCGCATCGGCGCCGCAGGTCAATCGGCGTTTGTTGCTGACTTGGAAGGCGATAACTCAGGGCCGGTCACAGTGCCTTGACGTCCTGGCTGATCCGATGCCCGAGCGTGCACTGCTTCTAAGGGCACGATCGGCAACTGTCGACCGTCGCGCGGTGTTTCGCCTGATCCCGATATCGTGGCGGCCGGAGCGCCTGCTGAAGCGCAGCCTGTGCATGTCGGACATCCCTCGCGGCTGCGAAATGATCGCCAGGCCAGCAACAGCAAATAGGCCGCTGCACCCACCACCACTACCAGCGTCAGCACGTTTTGCCAATTAAGCATTGCGGCCTCTCGGCTCTGCCATACCTGATAAACCCCTTGGGGAGGGTATACTGCGCAGCCAAAACAACTGCGATCGCCGATTCAGCGTCCCCCCTTCTTCCCTCGGCTTCGAACGCATGTTCTGAGGGGTCTCAACCAAAAAGCCACATTCCCGTGCGGTACGTTATCCACGCAGCCAGGTAGGCCAGCGTTGTCATATAGACAAACGTGAACAAACTCCAGCTCCAGCGACCGGTTTCGCGCTGAATCACGACCAATGTTGATGCGCACTGCGCGCAAAGTGCGAAAAACACCATGATCGACAACGCCACCGGCACGTTGAATACGGGTTGCCCCGTGTCGTCCCACGTCGCGCTGCGCAGCGCTGTTTGCAATCGCGTGGCCGCCTCGCGATCGGTCGGGTCGAGCTCCTCTCCCAAGTTATAAATCACTCCCAACGTGGCGATCACCACTTCGCGGGCCGGAAACGATGCCAGCACCGCACAGCCGATCCGCCAATCCCACCCCAGCGGTCTGACCACCGGTTCGATCGCGTGGCCCAATCGGCCCAGATAGCTTTGGCGGCTGTATTCGCTCAGAATTTCGTTCTCTACCTCGCGCAATTCCGCTGCGATTCGCTCGCGCCGTGGATCGTCTGCGTCCAGTTGCTCCAACGCCGAGGTCAATCGGCTTTGTTGTTTCGCAAACGGTGTTTCGACGCGCTCCTTGTCATGCGGAAAATAGAGGGCCGCCCAAACCACGATCGATACGGCCAGAATCACCGTGCCGGCTCGCCGCACAAAGGCCCAGCCTCGCTCGATCATCCGGGAAATCACCGTCATCGGCGAGGGCCATTTGTAGCTCGGCAGTTCCATTACAAACGGGGGCGTCGCCCCGCGAAACAATGTTTTCTTCAGCACCAGGGCCACCGTTACCGCCATCACAATGCCCAACACATACATGGCCGCCAGCGTCAAGCCTTGTAAACCAACCAACCCACCCAGCATGCTGCGTTGGGGCACGAAGGCCGCGATCAGCACCGTGTAAACCGGAAGCCGTGCGCTGCACGTCATCAGTGGTGCCACAAGAATGGTCGTCAAGCGGTCGCGGCGGTTTTCAATGACTCGCGCCGCCATAATGCCCGGGATCGCGCAAGCGAACGACGACAGCAGCGGAATGAACGATTTGCCGCTCAGCCCCACGCGCGACATCAGCTTGTCCATCAGATACGCAGCCCGGGCCATATAGCCGCAATCTTCTAAAATGCCGATGAAGAAAAACAAAATGAAAATCTGCGGCAAAAACACCAGCACCCCACCCACACCGGCAATCACACCGTCGACCAGCAGGCTTCTGAGGGTGCCTTCGGCCATATGAGACTCGATCCAATTGCCCACCACTCCAACGCCGGCATCAATGGCGTCCATTGCCGGCACAGCCCACTGAAACACGCTCTGAAACATCAAGGCCATCACAAGCACGAAAAACAACGTGCCGACCACCCGGTGTGTCAAAACGCGATCCACCCGATCCGAGAGGGTCAGCAGCCGTTGCCGCGGCCGATCCACCGTCCCCTCAAGCATCTTTGATACCCAGTATCGGGCCATGGCTTCCACAGCGGGCACGGGCAGGCCCTGCTCAGCCAGCCGCTTGCGGGCAGCTTCAATCGCGTCGGCGGCGGGCCTCATGAATTCGCCCGGCAACAACGATCGTTGCAAATAGCCGCTCGTGTCGAGCAGGAGTCGTTCCAGCAAGTAACGCGGCAACGGCGCGCCACCTGGCGCGTGACCATTGTTGCTCTCCGAGCTCGACCGCAACAATCGGCTCAGTCGCTCCACTTCGTTCTGAAACGCTGGTGGCAGCGGATTGGCCGGCTCCGGGGGCGACGCCTGTGCCGCGGCGACAATGGCCGCTTTCAACTCGTCGATACCACGGCGGCGATGCGCCTGAAGTTCGACTACCGGAATACCGAGCTTGCGCGATAGTTTTTTGCTATCGATCTTGTGCCCCTGCTGCTCGGCAACGTCGGTCATGTTCAACGCCAGCACGACCGGCAAACCGAGCTCTAATATCTGGCTCACCAGATACAGGTTTCGTTCTAGATTGCTGGCATCAACAACCGACACGACCACATCGGGCATGGGCTCGTCGTCGCGACGCCCCAGCAGCACATCGACCGCCACCATTTCGTCGATCGACCGCGGGGCCAAACTATACGTACCGGGCAAATCAACCACGCGCAGACGCACGTTTCCCCACCGGGCAAAACCAACCTTCTTCTCAACCGTTACGCCCGGGTAGTTGCCCACCCGCTGACGAACGCCGGCCAACGCATTAAACGTGGTGGTCTTGCCCGTGTTGGGATTGCCAACCAACGCCACGGAGATCTCGACGTGTTGGCCGGTAGAAGATGCGTTAGCAGAAGAAGTCGTCGCCATCATCGGCCCAACAGCGCAGCAGGCGCCGTTTTTCTCCCAAAGCATCGGGCCGTCATGGTTCCAGCGGCTCGATGGTTACGAGCTTTGCCTCGCTCTTGCGCAACGACAGCCGGTAGCCGCGAACCTCGAATTCCAACGGATCTCCGAGAGGCGCGCGCCCCAGCATTTCCACCTCCACGCCGGGCGTCAGCCCCATCTCAAGCAATCGCGTGGCAAGCAGGTCCGAGCCGACGATCTGCGACACGCGGCCACGCTCTCCTTCAGACAGATCGCACAACGAAGCCACGGCACATTATTCTCCAGGTTCTCCGGTACGCACCAGCACCTGCAACAGATCATCGGCCCGAAAACAAATCGCATGGCCGTCCAATCGCACAATGCACGGGCTCCCGCACTGCACCATCTCAATGCGCCGACCATTGCGGAGCCCCATCTCGTGCAAGCGATGCACGTCGTCTTCGCGACCAATCACGCTATCAATGCGTCCTCGCTGGCCGGGCAGCATCATTTGCAAGGGAATCAGTTCGTCCAGAGCAGGCATATCATTCGATCTCGGAAATTTGCGAGGATTTATTGAGAACAAGTCTCAATCTCATGCATCTGATTGTACCTCCCGCCGCTGCAAGAGCAACCACACCCGGCCGATCGCGCTGAACGTCGCGTCGCCGCACGTTGAACCAACGCCGCTCAAAACGTTTATCTTGCCTACCCGCCTTCAGATATGCCCAAACACGAACAATGCCATGGATGTTCTGGCATTTTTTCGCCTTGTCCGAGTTTCCCGCTCGCTGAGATCCTCCGCCGCGCGTAACGCGCCTTTGGCGGAGCTGACCTTTCTCCCCTTCTCCCCTCTTGAGGCCGACCGCACACCCGTCCACCGGCTAACCCCAGCGAATTACAAGCTGCCGACATCAATACCATCAGTCGGGCGGAGACCGCGCCGCTCTCTCGGCTTAGGGCGGGTCACGAAGGCGCTCTGCCTGAAATGGGCGGTTCGCTGGGAAAGTCGGGCCGCGAACGGAATGCCTCCTCAAGCGCACGCATTACTGCCAATACGCGGTGTTCTTTCCACCACGGCGCGGCAATTTGCACGCTCATCGGCAGACCCGCGCTATCGGCCTCCGCTTCCCGAGCCCTTTGATCGCTGGGCGCCCGACCGGCCCGTTCCGAGTTCTGTTCGTCCGGCCGCACACGCGTGATCGACACCGTACCGGCAGGCATTCCTAGCAGATTGAACAACATACAGTAGCTCCCTGCCACTGCGAGATCGCCGGCTGCACCATGTCGCAATGCGGGCAACGGAAATGTTGGGCAAACAACGAAGTCCAAGCGATCGTGCACCATTCGCCGTCCGAACGCTTGAGCAAACTCGTTCTTTTCATGCGAATGCCGCCAGTGGGCATCGGCCGAATAAGGACCAGCCGACCGCAGCAGCCCAGCCTCGCGAGGTTGTCCCAACTGCTCCAACATCACTGCGATCGGAAGTCGTATCGCTCGTGGAATGCGCAGCAGCATCAAAGTGCGTGCGATCCGATGATCGCGTCGGCTCGTTCCCAGCAACCGTCGCAAGTCGGCTCCACCGTCGGCCGTCAGCAGTGCCATGAAAAGCCGCATCGTCTCGCGACCAGAAGGCGGTTCAATGGGCTGCATTTCCACGCCCGCGGCCTTCAGCGCTTCGACGGCTTCGCGCACGGCTCTTCGTGCCGCGGGACACGGGGAAAAGTAGCCATCGTCTTCCCAATAGCCGCCCCGTAGCCCTTCAAGCACTTCCTGCGTTGCCCCTGTTGCTTTGTCATGTTCAGGGGGTGACAGATTCGGATCTTCACTGTGTTCGATGCCCGGTCGCGCGAGAATGCGATACGCAAGTTCCAGATCCGCTACGTGGCGAGCCAAGGGGCCCGGCTGCGTGGGCATGGTGTCGAGTCCGCGAAAGTTCAGCACCGCACCCAAATTGGTTAGTCGTCGCGCAGTGGGTTTCAAACCATGAATGCCACAGGCATGCGAGGGCATACGAATGCTGCCGCCCAAATCGTTCCCCAGCCCCAACATCGAGCCGCCCGCTGCGATGATGGCCGCTTCTCCACCGCTCGAACCGCCAGGGCTTCGCTGTAGATCCCAAGGGTTGTTTGCCCGACCATACACGGGATTGTCTGTCTCGATCATGGCCATAAGTTGTGGCACGTTCGTCTTGCCCAACACCACGGCCCCCGCCGCTCGCAGCTTGGCCACCAACACACCATCGCGTTCGGCCTTTTGGCCGTTTCCCAGGCCTTGCACGCCAATCGTGGCCGTCATGCCTTGAACGTGAAAGCACTCCTTGATCGTGATGGGTACGCCGGCCAACGGCCCCAATGGTTTCCCTTCCAGGCGATCCGCGTCTACACGCTCCGCCTCGCGTCGCGCTTCGTCAAAGCGTGTTTGTACGACAGCATTCAAACGGTCGTTCACCGCTTCAATTCGGGCAATGTGCGCCTCAACTACCTCCGATGCGCTGAGGTCTCCGGCAGCAATGAGCCGAGCCAATTCCGAAGCACTTCGGTCCATCCAAGATGCACCACCAATACTGGTCGACGACGGATCGCGTGACGACGTTTGGCTCATAGCTTCGAGCCTCCTTGATTCGAAATACCGAAGCGACCACTCATTAGCGTAGCGGCTTTCCCCAAAAGCAAAGCACGGCACGCTGAGCTTAACACAAGGATCCCCATGGCGACAAAAAACGACCAGCCGCCCTCGCCCTGCGACCCAGCCTGATGTGTCGTGGGAATCGAGCGGCAGCATTACCTACGACGACACCGCATTTCGCAACATCGCGACATCACGTGGTCGGGAAGTCGCGCTGTTGCGTGGTCCGCAGCCACCCCACCTCGCGCGATGCTTAGCGCATGCTCAAGCATCATGGCATCACGGGAGCTTGTGGGTAATCGGGCTGCCGTTCGAACTCCGCTTCAAGCACCGCCATGGCTGCCAACACCACATCTTCGCGCCAGTGCCGCGCAACCACTTGCACCCCCACGGGCAAACCCGTGCTTCCGCTTTCCACCTCGTGGGCCACCCGCTCAGCTTGGTCGCGCCCGGGAAGGCGGCGCGTCTGCTCGTCCTTCCTGATGCGCGTTGCAGCAACCACGCCGGCAGGCATTCCCAACAGGTTGTAAAGAGCCGTATATCCGGCCAATAGCCCTAGATACGCGCCGCTGCCGTGCGTAGGGGCGGGCACCGCATGCGGTGGACAAATCAGACCGTCTAGCCGCTGCCGATTCATTGCATCCAGAAATTTCGCACAGTATTCGGCCCGCTCGGCGATGCGCCGCCGGTATTCGTCGGCCGAAAGTTTTCCCATGCTCTGCACACCCGCTGCGGCGCGCGTTTGCCCAATCATTTTCAGGAGCCATGCCGTCGGCGGGCGCAATAGGTTGTGCAATGTGGCGCCCTGCATGAGTTGCTTCAATCGTGGATCGAGTCGCGCATCGCCCAACATTCGCTTGAAGGCCTGACCGCCGTCTGGAAATAACAAGCTGCGAAAAATTCGCATCGCCCGCGGCACGTCGGGCGGCTCGAACGGCTCCACTTCTGCACCCGCATTGCGAAGCGCGTCGGCAGCCTGCTCTACCGCACGTTCGATGGCTGGCGCCACTGGAAAATCGCCATCGAACACGTACATGCCGAATCGCAACCGCCCAACGTCCACGCGGTCGGCATTTGGCCACCGAAGAGGCGGAACCGTTGGGTCCGTCGAATTCGCTTCATCGTCGGCCAGTACGTCCATCGCCAACTTCAGGTCGGCCACTCGTCGGGCCATCGGGCCACACTGGAGAATCGCGTGCAGTCCGGCCAGGTTTACCGGCATCAGAACCTCGCCGGCCCGTGTGGTGGTTACCGGCAAATCGGCCTGCGTCAACCGACCCGAAGTTGGCTTCAGCCCGTGGATGCCGCAGCAATGAGCCGGATGCCGGATGCTGCCCCCGGCATCGGTCCCCAATCCCAATGCCGAACCGCCTGCGGCGAGAATGGCCGCTTCGCCACCGCTCGATCCACCCGGGCTACGGTCGAGGTTCCACGGGTTGTTGGTCCGGCCGAACATCGGGCCGTCGGTTTCCAAATACATGGCCAACTGCGGCAAGTTGGTTTTTCCAACCACCACAGCCCCCGCCGCGCGAAGCCGCCCAACCAGCGGACCGTCGTGTTTGGCAATTCGCCGAGCCAAGCGCGGCACACCCAAACTCGACGCCGTTCCCGCAACGTCCAAGCACTCTTTGATTGTCAACGGTACGCCGGCCAGCGGTCCCAACCGTTCGCCACGCTGCCGGGCGGTGTCGATAGCCCGCGCTGCGGCTCGGGCCTGATCATCGAGCAACACGACTACGGCATTCAGAGTCGGATTGACCTGTTCGACGCGTGCCAGATACGCTTCGAGCACCTCAGTGGCCGAAACCTCACCTCGCTGCACGGCCCGTGCAATTTCTGCCGCCCCCCACTGAGTCGGATCCTCAGCACGCGATCGGCTGCTCGGTTTCACAGGGCCCGAATCCAACAACCTTGTGATCCTCTACTGCCTCTCAGAGGTAACTGATCTCACCACACGCACACAGCTTGTCGCCCCGTTGTCAAACGACGTTCGCCAAGCGACACGAGAGCGTCGCGCCGTCGGTTGGCGAGGTTTTTTCAGTCGAACGACACGTCGTAGAGCGGGCCGAATTTTTGCTTCAGATGCCCGATCAGTGCATCGTGCTTCAGCGGCTCACCGCACACCTGCTCAACCAACTCGGCGGCCGTATATCGCTGACCTACGCAGTGGATCTTTGTCCGCAACCAGTCGCGTAGCAAGCCGAATTCGCCCTGCCCGAAAGCTTCGTTGAGCGGCCCTATTTCTTGCTCAGCTTGCGCGAAAAATTGTGCTGCGTACAGGTTACCCAACGAGTAGGTGGGAAAGTAGCCGATCAATCCGGCACTCCAATGCACGTCCTGCAGCACACCATCGGCATCGTCGGGTGGTTCGATACCCAGGTATTGGCGGTACTTTTCGTTCCACGCTGCCGGCAAATCGTCGACGCTCAAGTCGCCGTCCAACAGTGCCTGCTCCAGTTCAAACCGCACGAGAATATGCAGGTTGTACGTCGCCTCATCGGCTTCGGTACGGATCAATGACGGGCATACATCGTTCACTGCAAAATAAACTGCGTCCAACGCCGCGTTGCCAAGCGCTTTGGGAAAAGTCGTTTTCGCCTGCGGGAGAGCGTACTGCCAAAAAGCAAAGCTCCGTCCAACCTGATTCTCCCACATCCGCGACTGCGATTCGTGGATGCCCAACGAAATGGCCTCACCCGGCGGCAGGCCGTAATGTTCGACGGGAAGCCCCTGTTCATAAATACCGTGGCCGGTTTCGTGCAACACGCTGTACAGGCAATCGGAAAACGTCCGCGGCGTCTTACGCGTCGTGATCCGGCAATCGTTGGGCCCGATCGAGGTGCAAAACGGGTGGGGACTCGTATCGAGCCGTCCGCGCCGAAAGTCGAAGCCAAATCGCTCGGCCATGACGCGGCTGAACTCGATCATCGACGCTTGGGAAAAATTTCCCTCGAACATCGACACATCGGGTCGGCGTCCACTATCTACAATCTTCGCCACAATCGGCACCAGCTCATCGCGCAACCCGCTGAGCACGCGGCGAACATTTGCCGTTTTCTCGCCCGGTTCGTAGTCGTCCAGCAGCGCGTCGTAACGACAGGTTTCCCAACCCAGCGCGTCGGCCTCCTGACGTTTGAGACCAATCATCTTTTCCAACAGTGGTTTGAACGACGCGAAGTCGTTTCGCTTGCGGGCCTCGACCCACTGCTGCTGTCCCAACACAGATGTGTGGCTCAGTTCCTCGACCAACGATTGCGGAAGCTTTACCTTCTTGTCACGCTGCCTCTTGAGCTGACAAATGGTTGCTCCCTCGACGCTGTGTCGGTCGCTGGCCAACGGACTGGCTGCCAACTCATCGAGCCACTGACCGAATTGTTCGTCGACCCAACGGCGATGAATCAGTCCGGCCAACAGACTGCTCTGCCGCGCCCGATGCTCGCCACCGGCGAGCGGCAACAGTACGCTTTCGTCCCAGTCGAGCAAAGCCCCCACAGAAGCCAACGTCGACGTTTCACGAGCATACTGACAAACCTGTTCGAACTTCTCTTTCCACACCGACGATTCGGACATCCTCGCCCACCTTTCTCGATGCCGACAGCACCAACCACAGCGCCAGCCAACCAGCGCCACTCGCACCTGCGAAACTACCGCTTCGCCATCGGCCCCGCAACCGTTCGGTCAGCAGCAACTACCAACCAGTGGCTCCTTGTGTCCGATGGCATCATTTCATCATCCGCACTTCGGCCCGTGGACGCCGCTGTCGCTCAAAACGGCACTTTTGCAGGTATCCGCATTCCCCGACCAGGCATCGTGCGCGCAATGTGTCCCCAGAAACTTTGGGGGAAGACGCGCAACTCACCAGGCAGCTTTGCCAGGCCATTGCCGCAAAAGAAACACCCGAGCGACGCAGCCGTGCGATGCCGGACAAAAGGAAAAAACGCAAGGGCGAGAACCACCCACAAGAAAAAACGGCCAGACCTGTCACAAGATCTCTCGAGCCTGGCCTGTTCCCAACCCGGTTTCAGCGAACCGGGCTAAAGCCGGGCGGCGTTTGCCGCGCGTCAATCGAGCGTTCGGTGAGGGCACATATCCCCGCGCATACCGTCAGGGCGCACCCCGGTTCTCTTTCGCGTGCGAACCCGGCCTCTGCGACCTTTTTATCGCAAGCGATTGAGGCGCAACGCGAAAGCAAAAAGCCGAACAAAGGACGCAGACAGCCGCTGCGACCTTCTCACAGCGATTCGCTACTGTACGCCGAGATTTCGCTCGATTTGTCTGGCGCGGGGATCGACACCCCATGCGCCACTGTCGCCGCCCGGTGGCCGTAAACCAGTTCCCCAATCCCATTGCGGAAATGGTTCGCCATCAATCGATCTGGCGCCCCACGCAGCGCATCCGGGCAGGGTCAAGGCCAGCAGCCCGCTTAGAGCCAGCCCCAAAATGAAACAGACAACGCGATTAGGTCGGCGCCAGAACATCTCGGCTCCGAATGCGAGTCAGAAAGCCACACCGTTCCGAAAGGCGCCGCAGTTTGTCAAAAACGCCACAACGCGCCCAGACCAATTGCAGCCAACCTCAACCACAAGAGGCTATCCGGAAACTCCTGCTGAACACAAGATACTGTGCCAACCCTCGCTGAGAGAGCACAATATCTGGTAGTCGGGGCAAGGTTGGTTGTCGGACAGATTCTAAGATGAAGAGGGCTTCGGCGAATCGTCTGGTGAGGCAGGCACTTGATATTGATCTGGTTCCTGGAGCGTCGCTTTCCGGCTCGTCCAGTCCGTGACGACGACGCCGGGCTCGGCGTACCAAATGCGAAACGCATCATCATCAAAAGTCGCCGAAGTACATTGGTCGATACGGATCGATGTTTCATACAATGGGCGCGGCGACACATATAGCGGCGCGGTGAGATCGGCAAATGACTCAACGACGGAGCGATTCGGCAGCCATACATTGCCGCCGGTCACCTTAACAAAGTCCGAGTTCTTGGTATGGAACATCGTTTCGCCAGTGTGCTCACGCATCTCCCACTTTTCCACTACGGCGTAGCCTAGGGTGCGGTTAAGCCAGAATCGGATCAGTCGCTGTTTTCCGGCAAGCTGGCGGCGTTCCTTTTCGATCCGCATCTGCATCGCGTCGGTGCCGTTCTTCAAGCTCGTAAATGGCTCGTGAGTCTCGATGTCAAAAGTGGACCGGCTCTGCCAGGGCTCTGGTGCCCGGATGACGACCTCGACCAGCTCTTTGTTTCCGTCCGGGGCGTCACGAAGCGATACGATCTGTCCGCGAGCCGCAGCCTCCAGAATAGCTGACGCGACGGGCCGGCCCAAGCTGGCCATCGTTTGCGGTCCCGTGAAGCCGGTCTCGTGAAGATACCAGAACTTCATATGAGCTAGACTATCTGCGTCACCCTGCAGCTTCCCGTATTCTGTCGCAATGGCGGGCGTGAAGATCTGAACATTACTCAAAAAAGCAGGATCCTTGAGCCTCTTGTAACCGAGCATGAATCGTGTGCCGTCGTACGAGATTTCGTAGATGGCGTCGCGTGTGTAGACGTTGTCTGCGGGAAGATATTCAATGGATTCGCGAAACAGCGGGCCCTTGAATCGCAGCTCGAAACGGAGCGATTGCGTGAAATCATCCTCAGTTACGACGGTTTTCAGTGCCCTCAGAACCGTCTTAGCGTCAGCAAGGAAGCGGCGATCCCTTTGGCCCTTGATGTGCGCACCGGAAAAGAATGACGCGTTCTCTGCAAGCGCGGCTCGAATACGTGGCGGCAGCTTGACTGGCGAGGAATCTTCGCCTGAAACCGTTGGCGCGATCACACACGATATAAGAAGCGCTGCGGTGCTTCTCAACAGAAGGTGCCGGCACCACGCACCGCGTCCCGTAGCGGGATGCGCGAGGATCTTTTTTGCCAGGCCCAGCGCAAATTTGATTAGGGTTTGCATTGTTCGTCCTTTCTGAAATCAATGCGCGAGGACCTTTCTTGCCAGGCGCAGCGCAAACCCCGTGGGTCAGCCGGACGGTGAGGGTATAAGGCGCCGGGCGGAAGCTCCCTGCATAGACCATAAAACAAGAGCGGCAGCGTGTCGCCAATTGCGTGCTGCGGATGGCGCCCTGTCTGCTGGGCTTGTTCAGTGTCGTGAGCCCGACCTATCGCGAGCATCACCGTAACAAAGCCAGCGAGCCGACCTTCAACGACGCCTTGTGCGAAGTTCGCCGCCTGTTCCGAACGCAAACATTTTTTCAACAGAAGTGTTTTTCGAAGACGTTCGCAGAATTACCCCGAAGATGAAAAACCACCTTGCTCGGCCTTCTCTGTCACGCCGTCTGAGAAGTGAAAAACTGGCAAAAGCCGAGCTGAGAGCGATCGCTACGCTCCATTCCCATGCGGAGAATATCTATGTTCGACTCATTCCCCACAAATCCCCTTCGAGCAGCGCCCCCCTGTGGATGGGAATTCTATCAAAAGGCACAGTGATGAAGCAAGAAAAAAGCTAGGAGTCAACCACAGGGGCCACAAATGGGGCAAAGCGAGCCATTTACATCGCGCGGGTAAGTCGCACAAAAACGGCCAGCACCGACGACCGGACCGATTGTCAGTCTTTCTTGCCGTCCACGCGCCGGCAGTAAGCAATAATTTCGGCCGTGGTTTTAGGTAACGCGGACCGATCGACTTTCTTTTTCGCTGTATCGCCGGCGGGCTGAGGTTCGGTAGCCACCTCTGCCGAGGCGCTTTGTTCCGAAGCCGGTGCCTCAGCTTCGGACACGGCCGGTTCTGCCTCCGCCGGCGACGATGTTGCCACGCCCGATGCCGACTCCGACGAATCACCTTCTGGCTGAGTGGTAGGGGCCGCCTTTTTTCCGGCTCGGGCAGCCGCCAAGATCTCGGCAGTCGACATTTTGGCCCGCGGCTTCGCAGGCGATGCCGATTTCTTTTCCGCAGGCTCGGCAGCAGCCGATGCGGCCTTCTCTTCTTTTGGTTTGGTGGCTGTTTCGCCACCTGCGGGCTTCGCCTTGGCTCGCGCAGCGGCCAAGATCTCCGCTGTCGACATTTTTTTACCTTTGCCGGCTGGTTTTTCCGCGCCGGCCGATGCGGCGGTCCCCCCGGCCTTTTTCGCACGGGCTGCCGCCAAAATTTCAGCGGTCGACATTTTCTTGCCCGCAGGGGCCGCTTTGGCAGCCGCCGGCTTCTTGGCAGCCTTGGCGGCGGGCTTTTCGCGGGCTGCCGGTGCCTTTTTCGGACGTGGCGGTTCGGCATCAGGACCATCCACGATTCGAAGGAAATCGAGGTCGATGTCGTACCAACCGATGTCGTCGCCTAGAAACTGCACCAATGCCCGGCCGTTCATATTGATCGTTTTGACCTGGCCCACCAGATGGCCAAAACGGCTCAGCTCCGGACGATCTGGATCAACGACCACATATTTGTCGGTGTAGTCCTCTTTCAGCTTTTCTATCCGCTCGAAGACCATTGGACGCTGTCGCTCCCAGGGCAGAACCTACCTCGACCAATCCGCCGGCCGCGCACCGCCGGACAAAATGCCATCGTATCCGAAGCCGCAATTCTGGCTGATCGAGGGCTTTCAATCAAGCAGGGTTGAGGCGTGCTTTTTCTGACTCAAGCGTTTTTTGCCTGCTCCGCAGCCCGAAAGGCCGTGAGATTGCCCGCAAAGCCACAGGGTCGAACGGGAAAAGCCCAATACCAACAATCCCCTTACGCGGTCTGCTCAGCATCGCCCTCCCCGGGTGGTCCAAGGCGGCTCTGCCCGCTGGATTCCACCCTGCCTGCGCGCCCCCCCGCCATCGAAACTGCGAACCGAATCTCTCCTGGAAAACCAAGCCCCTTTCGCACTCCCCATCACCACCCACTACCACCAACATCATGGATTGTGAATACTGCACCATGTCACACGCACGGTGTGAATCTCGCCGCCCCCTTATCTCGCGATAGTTTCAGCCTCCCCGATCACCCCCGCACGGTCATGCTGCCATGGGCTATAGAAGCCTACGCCAATGCATCAACGACCTGCACGCCGCTGGCATGCTGGTTCGGATCGACGAGCCAGTCGATGCGAACCTTGAAGCGGCCGAAACCCATCGTCGCGTCTGTGCGACAGGAGGCCCCGCGCTGTTTTTTGCTCGTGTCAAAGGCTGCCGTTTTCCCATGGTTTCCAATCTCTTTGGCACCATGGACCGGCTCGAATACATATTTCGCGATACGCTTGATGATCTTCGCCTGGCGCTGCAAGCCAAAGCCGATCCGTCCCAAGTGCTGCGTGCCCCGTGGCGCTATCGGCGCTTGTGGAAAATCGCCCACCATGCCCGCCCCAAGAGCGTGCGATCGGGCCCCATTCTGGCGCATCAAACCACCGTGAGCGAGTTGCCACAGTTGAAGTGCTGGCCGAATGACGGCGGGGCTTTCATCACGTTGCCGCAGGTTTATACCGAACATCCCGAGCATCCTGGGTTCGCACGGTCCAACTTGGGCATGTATCGCGTGCAACTTTCCGGAGGTCGGTATCATCCGCAGCGGGAGGTAGGCCTTCACTACCAAATCCACCGCGGCATAGGCGTTCATCATGCAGCCGCAATCGCACGGGGACAGCCCTTGCCCGTAGCCATCTTCGTCGGTGGTCCGCCCGCCATGACGCTGGCCGCCGTGATGCCCCTGCCTGAAGACATTTCGGAGCTGATGTTCGCCGGCGCACTTGGGGGTCGCCGCATCCGGATGATCCGTCAAGGACCGCAGCTCGCAATCCATGCCGACGCCGACTTTTGCCTTGTAGGACACATTGCTACCAACCGCCTGCTGCCCGAGGGCCCCTTCGGGGATCACCTGGGCTATTACAGCCTGGCCCATGACTTCCCCGTGCTCGAAGTCAAGCGGGTTTATCACCGCCCCGACGCTGTGTGGCCGTTCACCGTCGTTGGTCGGCCACCGCAGGAAGACACTATCCTGGGCACCTTCATCCACGAGCTGACCGGACCGGTGATTCCGGCCGAGTTGCCCGGCGTTCATGCAGTCCACGCGGTCGACGC
>WGDQ01000117.1 GCA_015493185.1 Planctomycetaceae bacterium | reverse complement strand
GTTGTTGCGAGCAAGCCGATGCGGTCCGTCCAAATGGCTCGACGGAGTTTCCATCGCGATCGCAGGCCAAGCTGTTCGTAGCCGTCGACAAGGAGCAGGGGCTTGTTTTTCTCTTTGCCCGACGGCCTAGAAAAGGACGGCAGTTTTCGCTCACCGGGCGCGAGGCTCAACAGTTGGCAGTGATGCCCACGTTGTTGCAACTGCGTGGCCAACGTGCGGAGCAGCGTCGATTTGCCGCTGCCGTGCGGACCAACAATTTGTCCGCGCCAGTGTCGTGCCGCTAAGCGGTCGATCAGGGTGTCGACCGTTGTTTCATCAGGGAAAATGTAGGCGATGGTGCCCGGCGCGATGCGTTTGGCCGTGAAGGGGTTGCGTGTGTTTTCCTTCGCCGGTTCAGGCACGGCACAACGTCTCCTCGCTCACGACACGTTGGTCGACGAAGGCAGGTCGATTTCGGGTCGTGGCACGCGGCCCAGCCGGAAGGGGCGCTCTTCCACCACTTCCTGACCGTCTTGCAGAAACACGCGCACCCGCGCGCACCAGCGTATTTTGATCAGCACACCATCGTAACTAAGCGGGCTGAGCGGAAGCTGCGTGCTGAAGCGCACCGGGTGTTTGGGGTCGATGCGTTCGGCATCGTCGGCCGAGAAGCGTTGGAAAAGATGTACGGCCAGATCCTCGTCGCCCTTGCCCTCAGTGTGCCACAGCACGGAAAGCTCGACGGCCGCCACTTCCTCGGCCGTGACGCCGGCCAGCGAAAACGATCCGGTGAGAATGTCGCCGGGGCGCAGCCAGTCGTGCGTTGTGTCGAGCCGAATATGAATCACGACGTCGGGAATCATGGACCGGAGTTCCTGCGCAGGTTGGTCTGCACGCGACAAGCGGTAATGTGGGCCGGTTTCACGCCGGTTGGAAACATTCGAAACAGCGGCGACAGTCGGGACAAACGTTGCTGAGGAGTGGCAAGTGCAGGCGATGGCATTTCTGGAGCGGCTGGTTCGCGGACTACGCCGACCCCGCGGTGCGGTATTGCGGTTGCTCGTGCGTCGGGCAGACGGCGAGTGAGTATGCCCGCTCGAAATCGGGCCAGCCGGCAATGTGACCATGAACAACGATGCGCCACGCGATCTCGTTGTGCTCGGCCTTGAACGAGTGCATGGCTCGAGCCGGAATGACCAACGGGCATTCGAGCTCGACGGTGCCATCATCGGAGAGCCTCAGGTCGTCGTGCCGGCAAATCACCTGATCGAAAACGACGCGACGTTCGGTTCGCGCGTTGGTGCCTTGCAGAAACGAGGTGCGTTCTTCGCAAACCAGCCGCATCACCACGCCTCGCAGGCGCACTTGTCCAGCGTACAGGAAATACAACCGATAACGTCGGCCGGGAAAGAGCGGATGGTCGGACGTTTCCAGAATAACGGGGCCCAGGCCAGCCAACATCAGGAGCCGGCGGACGAAATAAACCAACGTGACCATGCCGCCAAAAATAACCGGTACGGTAAACGCCGTGAGCCACCAATCGGGCTCGCCCCGCCGGTGCCCCTTGATGGCCAGGTAAACAAACAGGGCCGAGGTGGCGTTGGTCGCCAACATGACGACTAGAGCGCCGGCCAAGGCCCAGGCTCCGGAACGTTCGACCGGCAAGCGGTAGGCGAGCTTCGTGCCGGGGCTGTCCATAATGACCCGATAGTTGGGCACAAAGGGGTATTGCTCGTCCGTGGTGAAGGTTTGGTCGAAGGGATCGAGCTCACCGGCCCGTTGAGACAAGACGGCACGCCGCTCGCGGCTTTTCCCGAGATACACGGCCTGGTAGATGAGCCCCCCACCCCCGACCACGATGAACGACAGCGGCAACAGAGCGACGAGCCACACCGCCCAGTTCGAAACGCGGACGAGTACGGCATTTTGAGGGGCAGCCGGGTCGTACCAGCAACGGTACTGGCCACCGACCGTGAAACGCTCGAGCAATCGTTCGCAGGCCTGGCGATCGGGACGATAGACACCGCTTACGTCGTAGGTCCACGTTTCATATGTCTGGTCGTCGACCTGGTAGCGGACGAGCACTTCTGGCCGGTAGGCGGCGCCACTGTCGGTTTCTGTTTCGGCAACCCGCTTTTTCAGCACCGTGCACTGGACGGGCTCGAACCGAAAGCTGACACGCCATTGCGGAATACCAAACGCGGCAACCAGCCACCCTAGCAATCCGAGGCCGCACAGCAACGTAACGGCGAAGAAACCGAGCACCGTGGCATTGCCCACCACGCGCGAACCGGTGCGGCGGCTGCCTCGTTTCTTGCCATAGAGTCGGAAATAGCGGGCCAAGGAACCAACCCCTCGCCGCTGTGGCGGCGGACGGTTTTTCAGCAAACCAGTAGAAATTGAACACGTTGGTTGCGCTTGCGGCGAACGGATGGGCAGCGAAGCATCGTGCCGGCCGAGATTCATCGAACCGGGCATCCGGCGCCAAACGGATCGGCCGACTGCCCTGTTATTCTAACCGCTCGACCGACATGGGGGCAGGCAAGCGACTGGGGCCGCAGCTTTCTGCGGCGCGCGTGCGGTCGGGCGAACCGGCGCGTATAATTCCGGCCATGAAACGAAATGAACCAAGCAGGCTTGCCGCGGGCCAACGAGTTCGGCTCACCCGGCTGGCGCTTTCAATTTCCATTTCTATGGTTCGTCCCGCTTTCGAAACCGGCATGGCCTTGAGCCGCATCGCGACCGTTGCCGGCCTGCTGCTGATATTGGTCGCATACGGATGCGGAACGGCGGTGGTGCCCGCCGCACGGTCGGACGACGCAGGCCCTTCGGCCGCGGCCGGAACGTCGGAAGCGAGCAGTGGGTCGCAGACCGCCCGATCGCAAGCCGACGGACAGAGCGACTCGCGCACGCTCGCCTGGTCGCCACAGGCACGGGCTGTATCCGCCTGGCCTTTGCAGCGCGCATGGGCCAATTGGCGTGGTCCGGGCACGCTGTCGATTGCCTGGCATGCGGAGCTTCCCGACAAGTGGCCCGAGCAGCTTAAGCCCGACTGGCAGGTGGAACTGGGAACGGGCTGGTCGTCGCCCGTTGTTGGCGAAGGCCGCGTGTTCATCACCGACCGGCAGGGCGATGTGGAGCGGGTTTTGGCTGTCGACGCGCAAACGGGAAGCATCTTGTGGCGGTGCACAAATGCGGTGGATTTCGAGCCGCACGCGGTCGGTCGGCGTCATGGCAACGGCCCGAAGGCTACGCCGGTGGTCGATTCGGGCCACGTGTACAGCCTGGGGATTGCCGGCTGGCTGCAATGCATCGACGCCCGCACGGGCAAGCGGCTTTGGCACGTGCACTTGCCGGCGCGATACGGGCGGCTTCAGCCGCTGCCAGGTGGTCGGGCCTATGTGAATGGCGAGCAGAACGTCGTCGTTCCTGTCGGCCAGAAGCTCGGGGCACCCGTTCCGCTGTTCGGCTACACGGGTTCGCCGACGGTGGATGGGCAGCGATTGATTGTTCAAGTGGGCGGGGCACGCGGCGCCACGGTGATGGCGCTGGATAAGCAAACCGGTGCTGAGCTATGGCGGGCGCTCGACGATCACGTGTCGTACTCTTCGCCGGTTGTGGCCGAACTGGCCGGCGTGCGGCAGGTGATTGTGATGACCGGCTCGCGCGTGGTGGGGCTGCGGATCGATAACGGCCAGTTGCTCTGGGAGCATCCTTTTCAGATTCAGTACGACGAGAGCATCAGCACGCCCACCGTCGCTGGCGATTTGGTGCTGGTCACCGGTGATAGTCGACCGCTCACCGCGCTGCGCATCACGCGGGAAGGAGATCGGTGGCGAAAACAACTGGCGTGGGAAAACGACGACTTGAGCAGTTACCTCTCGTCGATGGTCGCCACGGGCGACTATGTGTTCGGCATGAACGACGATGGCCAACTGGCCTGCGTTCGGCTACGCGACGGGCAAACGCTTTGGAGCGGCGGCAATCATGGTTACTACTGCTCGCCCGTGGCGGTGGGCGACAAACTGTTGGGGCTGAATGAAGCCGGCGAACTTCTCGTGCTACAAGCCGCTACCGACGCGTATCGACCACTTGCCCTCGTGCAACTGACCGACGAACCGACCTGGACCGTGCCGGCGATGGTCGGCCGGCGCGTGTTTGTCCGCAGTCGATCGATGCTGCAAGGCTTCACCTGGCCGCGCCAGCCGTAATTAGCCTATCCGAGAAAAACCCGCTCAGGCCGGCGCGGACGACGTGAAATTCGTTCCGACAAACCGGCTCAACAAAAAGTTTTTGAAGTCCTCGCGCCATCTCGTCGTTTGGCGAAAAAACAGGCCAGCCTTGCAAAACGAGCACCCCGTCGCGCTCCGGACAGGCCGAACGCGCTCGTTCGATGTTTTTTTGATGTTCTACGCCGGACGAGACGCGAGTGCCCAAGTGTTGTGTGAAACGCCGCTGCTCGACGGCAGACACGAAAAAAGAACACGCCGATAGCCATCGGGGCGATGGCATGGCGTGTTCTGATTGCTTGGCCACGTTTTATCGCGGGGGGCGGTTGGGGCAAAACGGCAACCGCGGCGCGGCAACATCGGCTTTTGAAGCGGCCTTGAGAAAGAGCAACGAATCGTGCGCCACAGCGATCAGCCGACCGTGGCCGTTTGACGCGACGGACGATAAAAGCCGATGCTCTCGAGCGCTTTGTACACCTCTTCCAACGTTTTCTCGCCGAAGTTGGAGATGCTGAGCAGATCTTCACGCGTGCAGTGCAGCAGGTCGTTCACGGTGAAGATGCCGCGCTCTTCCAAGCAGTTGGTGGTGCGCACCGAGAGGCCGATTTCGGCCGTGCTCATTTCGAGCCGCTCACGGAGCTCTTTGGCCGAGTCCTGAGTGTGGCTAAGCGGGATACGAGTGCGGGTGGCCATGGGGTCCCTCCCAATCTGATGAACCATCGACACAAGCAACAACAACATCCGTTATGTGCGGGGCGCCGATCAACGCCGCCAACAACCACGGCGAAATCATAACACGTTTGCCGTGACTGGAGCGACATTTTTTTCAAACTTCTGCCGCACCGCTTTGCACAAACGGAATCGTGTATGCGGCAAGTATAGGAAGCAGCGGCTCAGCCGCAAGGCTGCTATCAATGCTTGCACCGCTTAAGGCAAAGCAAGAGAAAGCTCACACCATCGAGGCACAATGCCCGTTGGCCTATTTGCGCAGCGATGATGTGTCGTCGCCTCGTGGCGATGCATCGAGTTGGTGCAAATCGAGGGGACGCGCCCCCCGCTCGAGCATTTCGCGCACGGCGCGCTGACCGTCGCCAGGACGCACGTCGACGGCGCGCACTGCGTCGACTAGCAGAAACACATCGAATCCGCGTTCCAGTGCATCGAGCACCGTATTGCGAACGCAATAGTCGGTTGCCAGGCCGCCAACGAACAGCCGATCAACGCCGGCCTCGCGCAATAGATGCTCCAACGACGTGCCCTTGAAGCCGGAGTAGGCCTCTTCGTCGGGGCGCGTGCCTTTGGACACAATGGTGGCCGTAGAAGGCAATTTCAGATCGGACGGGAACTGGGCACCGGTTGTGCCCGCTACGCAGTGCGGTGGCCACGGACCGCCCTGCGCTTGAAAAGAACAGTGATCGGGCGGGTGCCAATCGCGCGTAGCAAACACCGGCAAGCCGACTTCGGTAAACCGCTCGATGTAGCGGTTCAGGGGGCCAATCACGCGGTCGCCATCGGGCACGGGCAGCGCGCCCTCGGGCAGAAAGTCGTTTTGTACGTCGACGATCAGCAGCGCGTCGCCCGGTCGTAGGCGGACCACGTCGTTCTTTGTCGCAGCAGACACGCCCTGCCCTCCTTCCGAGCGAGCGGTTTGGCAGCGTTGTTTTGATTGCCAATCGTTCGCTGCCGTTGCCGCGCGAGCACGAGGCACGACCATGGCATCAAAACGCGATGACGACGTCAAGCAAATATGCCAGAAATGGCTCAGGTGGTGTTCGAGGCGAAGTTGGCCAGTCGCACAGGCAAACGTCGCGGCCCCCAATGGCCGGGCTCGGCTTCGAACACGCCCGCACATGGTTCGCCACACTGATTGCAGTGCCCCTCGGCCGTCAGATTCCACTTCGTGATTTCATATTGGTCACGACCGATCAACACGTGCCCGCACTTGTGGCAATAGGTGGTTTGACCTTCCGGGTCGTAAACGTTGCCCGTGTAGGCGTAGCGGACGCCGTTGTCCATCGCGATTTTTCGGGCGCGCGACAGCGTTTCGGGCGGCGTGGGTGGCGT
>WGDQ01000116.1 GCA_015493185.1 Planctomycetaceae bacterium | reverse complement strand
GGCGAGACGAGTCACGGTACCGCCGCCGATTGGTTCCGGCCCTTTGGGGGCGGTGCCATGAGGAATGAACGGGTCGCGCGGGCCGCGACGGAAATGCAATAAACAAAACCGAATACGAAATGGGAACCGTGTATCGGGCAGTTCATTAAGTTGTCCGACGAACCCTTTCAGGAGGACAAGCGAAACATGGCGACCGCGACAAAGACCAAAAAATCGGCGAAAAGCGATATCAAACTTCAACCGCTGGGCGATCGCATCGTGATCGAACGTGAAGAGGCCGAAGAAACCACCGCCGGAGGCATCGTGCTGCCCGATACGGCCAAAGACAAACCCGCCCGCGGCGTGGTGGTTGCGGTGGGCGACGGCCGCTTGCTCGACAATGGCAAGCGTGCCGAATTGCAGCTCAAAGTCGGCGATCGGGTGCTGTTCAGCTCGTATGCCGGCGAAGAGTTCAAAGTGGGCGATCGTGAATTGCTGCTGATGCGCGAAGACGACGTGCTGGCAGTAATCGAATAGCCGTCGTCCGGATCCAAGTTTGTCAGGCAACCGTAGGCAGCCGCCCGGCACCGATCAATCGCCCTTGGCCAACGAACCCGGGCGGTCCGGCACAGCCGCCAGCGACGCGACTTTTACGGTAAGTGCGAGCCAATCCGAGGAACCCGCGAGTCGGGCCCACAAATTTGCCTGAGCAGGGCAAGCTACGCGGGCTTACTGAGACGTTGGCAAAGCCGTGCGTGGCGGCTTGGTCCGAGGAAAGACGCAATAACAAAGCAGCACCGTTGGTCGAATGGCTGATCGCATCGACCCGAGGCGGTGTTGCAACCGATCAACAGCAACAAACCAACACGCAATCCCGAAGGGAGACATTTCAGCCATGGCGAAAATGATTGCATTCGACCAGGAAGCCCGCGACGCCATGCGGCGCGGCGTCGGCAAACTGGCCCGCGCGGTCAAGGTGACGATGGGACCGAAAGGTCGCAACGTGATCTTGCAGAAGAGCTTCGGCTCGCCCACGGTCACCAAAGACGGTGTCACGGTGGCCAAAGAGGTCGAGATCGAAGACGTTTACGAAAACATGGGCGCTCGCATGGTCCGCGAAGTGGCCTCGAAAACCAGCGACGTGGCGGGCGACGGCACCACGACGGCCACGGTTCTCTCCGAGGCGATCTTCAACGAAGGGCTGCGGGCCGTGGTTTCCGGCGTAAATCCGGTGCACCTTCGCAACGGCATCGAGCGGGCCGTAGAAGACATTACCAACAAGGTTCACAAAATGGCCATTCCCGTCAAAGGCCGTAAGGAAATGGCCCAAGTCGGCGCGGTGGCCGCCAACAACAATATGGAAATCGGCGAGCTGCTGGCCGAAGCCATGGAGAAGGTCGGCAAAGACGGGGTGATCACGGTCGACGAGGGTAAGAGCCTCAAAACCGAGGTCGAGTGGGTCGAGGGCATGCAGTTCGACCGCGGTTATCTCTCGCCGTACTTCGTCACCGATCCGCAAAACATGGAGTGCGTGCTCGAGAACCCCTACATCCTCATTCACGAGAAAAAGATCAGCAACGTCAAAGATCTGCTGCCCGTGCTCGAGGCTGTGGTAAATGCCGGCAAGCCGTTGCTGATCATTGCCGAAGACGTCGAGGGCGAGGCCCTGGCCACCTTGGTGATCAACAAACTGCGCGGCACGTTCCAGTGCTGTGCGGTCAAGGCGCCCGGCTACGGCGATCGCCGCAAGGCGATGCTGGAAGACATCGCCATTCTCACCGGCGGACGGGCGATCTTCGAAGATCTGGGCATCAAGCTCGAGCACGTGCCGATCACCGATTTGGGACGTGCCAAGAAGGTAGTGGTCGATAAAGACAACACCACCATCATTGAAGGCGCCGGTAAGAGCGCCGACATCAAAGCCCGCATCGACCAGATTCGTCACGAGATCGAGAACGCCACGAGCGACTACGATCGTGAAAAGCTCGAGGAACGTCTGGCCAAGCTGGCCGGTGGTGTGGCGAAAATCAACGTAGGCGCCGCGACCGAGAGCGAAATGAAGGAGAAGAAGGCCCTGGTCGAAGACGCCTTGCACGCCACGCGAGCCGCCGTGGAAGAAGGCATTTTGCCCGGCGGTGGCGTCGCCCTGCTGCGGGCCAGTGCTCAGCTCAAGCCGAAGGATCTTACCGAAGACGAATCGGTCGGCTACAACATCGTGCTGCGAGCGTGCCGCGCCCCGGTCACGCAGATTGCCAACAACGCGGGCCAGGACGGCAGCATCGTGTGCGAACGCGTGCTTGAAGGCGAAGGCAACTACGGCTACAACGCCGCAGCCGACAAGTACGAAGACCTGGTCAAGGCGGGAATTATCGATCCGGCCAAGGTCGTGTGCACCGCGCTTCAGAATGCGGCCAGCGTGGCCACGCTGCTTCTGACCAGCGACGCGCTGATTGCCGAAAAGCCGAAGGAGGAAAAGAAGGGCGCCGGTCACGGCGGCGACTACGACATGTATTGATCCACCGCCGCCGCGATCAATCAGGATCGCCCGCGCGGATCACCATAGAATGCGGCCCAGCGCCTCGCCAAGCGAGTGCTGGGCCGTGTTTGTTTGCGCCGCTGCTATTCTTCATGCGTGCCGTCCTCCTGCGCGCAGTGGTTGCGTGCGGCTGCTCGTACACGATCGGGCCAAAGTGAGAAAGAAGTCGCCCGCTGATTCGGCGCCCCGTTGCTTCGGACCCGGCTGCTTTGACATCCGGATCGCAACCGGCCCGACAAACTGCGAGGCACCTCGTTCGAGCGTCTGCCACGTGCTTGTGGTTTTCAAAAAAGAACTGCACGCGAAGGATCTCCACCGATGGCCGGTTGCTCTTCTTTGGCGCAAGGCGCTCTTCTTCGCGCGTGCCCAACCGGTGTGTGGGCCCATCGCAAGTCCGTGCTCGATTCTTTGTCGAACCGTTGCCGCACAACATGATGCGCTGCGGCCGCAACGAAGATAGAGACGGCCGAGCCGACAGGCGTAGATCGACAAGCGTTTTCCGTAAGAACGCGCCACCTGTCGGGCCTGTTCGACGAGCCGTTGGCCGGTAGTTTACGGACTGTCGATCGTGCCCAACAGTTCGCGGATAAACCGCACCTTGGGCTTCGACTTTCCGTCGGCTCGCACGAATTCAGCCGCGTAGCGTTGCTTGCGACGCGGTGTTTCGGGGTGCGGGAAACTGTCGCCCTTCTGCATGATGGGCCGCGTTTCCTTCATGCGGCCGAACGCCCGGTCGCCGGCGGCCTGACACGGAAACCAAACGCCCCGGCCCTGTTCGTCTTCCAAATAGAATTCGGGATAGCAGTGTCCCGGTATCCACACGGTTCGTGCCGGAACACCGATCGCGCGACACATGGCGATGAACAGCGAAGTCATTTCTTCGCAGTCGCCGGTGCCGTCTTTCAGGGCCGCCAACGCGCCCTTGAAAGGGCCGTTGGTGTACTTCACATGCTCGCGCACCCAGTCGTACAGGGCTTCGACCTTAGACCAGGCCGTTTCGTGCTCGGCGATCACTTCGCGGGCCAGTTTCCGAATACGCGGACTGCGCGTCTCGATACCGGGGCTCGAACCAAGATAAATCCGCACGTCGCGCGTCGGTCGGCGCGGAATGACAAACACGCTGGGATCCTCCGGTGGCAACTGCTCGCGACGCGTGACTTCGAAGGTAATCACCGCTCGGGCCTTTTCGCCCGGGTCGAGCCGCGGGATAGACACCACCATCTGCTGCACGGTTTTTCCGACCATGCGAAACTCGACATCGCGCACCGAGGGCGATACGTCTTCTTCGCTGATGCGCACGGTTTGCTCGGGCCAGTCGAACGGAACCGGCGCCAACCCGATCAGACCGACGACCGCTCCCGAGGTGGCTTCAACCTCGATGCCGGCTCGGTATTCCACAGTTGTTTCGGCGCCGAACCGCAGCAGCTCTTCGGTGTTGTCTTTCTCTTTTTTCTTGCCAGCCGTTGCCCTGCGTTGGGGAGCCGCCTCGCTGGGGCGTTGTGCCGCGACGACCAACACCACGCAAGCGATCAACAGGCAGCGTGCGGCAAGGTTCGCGCTGGACGCCATGAGATATCTCTTCACCGGTAGATCCTCTCGAGGCTCTGGCGACTGTCGGAAAACGGCCCGTTTCTCAAAAGCCCCGCGTCCGGGGCCCCACGGTGCACCGCAATTCGGGAAGCGGGCCGCTCATGGGTTTTTTTCCTGAACCGGCCGAATTCCGGCACGGGGGCCCGCCTGCGCCTCCCTATCAAGAAGCGGCTACTTACCATTGTAGTTCGGCGTGCCGCAGCATAGGTGCCAAACACCCACCGCCACAGCAGGGCAATCGGTCCCACCGCAAGGCACAACCCATGCCGCCGGTTTTTCCGGCACGAAGCCCCGCAACCCACTCGACATGAACCGCCCGGAGGATGAGGTAAGAAGAGGAGGAAGCTGGGGGAATCAATCGCTCGGCTCGGTCATTCGCCACGGATCGAGCGCTTTGTTCAGGGTTTCTTCGTCGAGCACCTTTTTCTCAAGGCAAAGCTCGCGGATGGTCTTGCCTGTTTTGAAGGCCTCTTTGGCCAGGGCGCTGGCCTTTTCGTAGCCGATATAGGGGTTGAGGCTCGTGACCATCGACAGGCTTTTTTCCACGGCCGCCTCGCACACCTCGGGGTTGGGCTCCAGGCCTTTGGCGCACCGCTCGACGAAAACATCGGTTGCACGGGTCATCAGGTCGATGCTTTCCAGCACGGCATGGCCGAGCAGTGGCATGGTGATGTTCAGTTGGAACTGACCGCCACTGGCTCCGCAAACGGCAATCGTCTGATCGTTGCCCATCACGCGTGCGGCCACTTGCATCATGCTTTCGCACAATACCGGATTGACCTTGCCGGGCATGATCGAACTGCCGGGCTGCAAGTCCGGGATGCGGATTTCGTAATAGCTGCAACGGGGCCCCGAACCAAGCCAGCGAATGTTGTTTGTTACGTTGAACAACGTCGAGGCCACAGCGCGCAACTGCCCATGGGCCTCGACCAACGCGTCGCGCTGTGCGTTGCCTTCGAAATGGTTTTTCGCCTCGACAAACGGCAGGCCGGTTTCTTCAGCCAGAACGCGGGCCACGCGGCTGCCGAACTCGCGGTGCGTGTTGAGCCCCGTTCCCACGGCCGTGCCACCGGCGGGCAGTTCCATCACGGCTTCTTGTGCCCGTCGGGCTCGATCCACGGAAAGCTCCAACTGCCGGGCGAAACCGCTGAACTCCTGTCCCAACCGCAGCGGCGTAGCATCGGCCAGGTGCGTGCGGCCGATCTTGATGATCTTGTCCCATTGGCGAGCTTTTTCGGCCAGCACCTGCTGGAAACGCTCGAGCGCGGGCACCAGCGCGTTGTGCGCACGCTGGGCTACGGCCACGTGAATGGCCGTTGGAAACATGTCGTTGGTGCTTTGCCCCATGTTGACGTGGTCGTTGGGGTGAATCGGCTTTTCGGCCTGGAACCGATCGCCCCCCAGCAGCTCGATGGCACGGTTGGCAATCACCTCGTTGGTGTTCATGTTGCTCGACGTGCCCGAGCCGGTTTGAAACACGTCGATGGGAAACTGATCGTCGAATTTCCCTTCGGCCACTTCGCGGCACGCGGTGAGCAGCGCCTCGACTTCCTGGTCGTTCAGCGGCCGCTTTCCGGAGCCGGTGAGTTTTCCCAGGTCGCGATTGGCCACGGCGGCGGCGTATTTCACGAGCCCCAAAGCGTGGATCAGCGCCGGCGGCAATCGCCAGCCGGAGATGGGAAAGTTTTCGACGGCCCGCTGCGTTTGCGCGCCGTAGTAGGCTTGGGCCGGAACTTTGACCTCGCCCATCGAGTCGCGTTCGATGCGGAATTCGCTCATGGTTCTAGCATCCGAAAAATGTGTTCTTGGGGCTCGCTCCGGACGGACGACGCACGACGTCGGCGGTTGCCCGCCCTCTTTGCGATTGAAGCAACGTGGAAGCCGCGTGGCTCGGACCGTCCGTTTGGTCAGCGACGGCGATCATCATACCGGTTTGTGAGTTGGCCAAAAACCCTTGGCGCGGCGCTTCTGCCCAACGTGATAGGCAGCCGAAGGCGGGGAACCATACTCCCCCGCTCACGTTCAGAA
>WGDQ01000115.1 GCA_015493185.1 Planctomycetaceae bacterium | reverse complement strand
GATCGGGGTGCGTCAGGTGCGCCAGAATCTCGAGGCTGTCGACGATTCGTGGTCCGGAACGGTTGAAATAGGCATTGCCATCTGCGGCGAATACGCGCCCATCGCGCACCGCCGGTAGCGAAGACCAACCGGGCAGCGTGCTCAGCATTTGCGATTCTTGCAACGTCCGTTCCAGATCGAAACCGCAGGGCACGATCACGAGCACTTGTGGTTCGTAGTCAACCACTGCTTGCCACGGTGTGGTGGTGCTGTGCTCGCCGGTTCGTGTTGCGTGAGGGTGCACTCCGCCGGCCAAGTCGATCAGTTGCGGCATCCAATTGGCGGCCAGCATCGGCGGATCGATCCACTCCAGGCACGCCACGCGAGGTCGTCGCTGCGGACTGATCGTTTGCGCCACGCGGCGAATCGCGTCGACGCGTTGTAGCAACGAACCGACGTACTGTTGCGCCTCGGCCTCGCTATCGGTTGCCCGGCCAACGCGTCGGATATCGGCGAAGATGTCGTCGAGTGTCATCGGGTTCAGCGCCACCACGCGCGTTTGTTGCAAACTTTCGTAGCGGTCGAGCCCTTCGACCACGTCCGTATAGCTGACCGCACACACGTCGCATTGCGCCTGCGTCACGATCAGCTCCGGCGCCAGTTGCGCCAGCAGATCGAAATCGACCTCGTACAAGGCACGGCCTTGAGCAGCGGATTCGCGAACTTGCCGGTCGATGACTTGGCTGCTCGCGTCGGCGTCGACGTGCGTACGCGTGGCACGAGGTTTTTCAGCCGCCTCGGGCGGAAAGTCGCATTCGTGGCTCACCGCCACCACGCGATCTCCCAGGCCGATGCCATATAGAATTTCGGTGGCGCTGGCCAGCAGCGAGGCGATTCGTTCGGGTTTCATACGAAGCTACTCCGCGCGTCGGAAAAAAACAGGCTCAGGCTGCGCTTCGCCGCTGGTTCACACGCTCTCGGGGTGTCCAATCCAGCAATCGGATCGGACCACTGTGGCCTGAACCGGTCGAGCGCCACGATGTCCGTCCAATGGGCGGCATCGTTCGAGAGGGCCGCTTTCTTTCGATAGATCGATAACTGCATCGCGTGTCCGTGGCTCAATGTCAGGACGCGGCGCAAGCGATTTCGTCGCACGCACTGGGGCCTTTCAGTGGGCGACCGACCGTCGTCAGCCGTTTCTTCGGGGCCAAAGGGCCCCTGAGACGTGAGCGGCTCCGTAAACAATCAGCATCTGCCCCGGTCCGTAGGTCAACCACACCAGATCGCCCGCACCCACGAACGATCCGTGGAACAGTTCGAAAGCCAATACCATATCGCTGAACAGAAACAGCGCGGCCCCCAGGGCCATTGGTGCGAATCGTCTTTCGGTCAGGGCCAACGCGGTCATCATGCCCGTGGTGGCGGCCAGCAGCAGAGAATAGGGCAGCGCCGGCCAACGGAGCATCTGGTTTTCGCTGCCGGTTGAAACGATGGCCGCCCAGCCTACCACGCCAATAAGCAGCCACACCACCAGCGAGACGTTGCGGGTACGCCCGGAGAAGGTATCGAGGCGTTTTTGCGCATCGAGACACGCCAGAATATAGGCCACGTGCCCCAACCCAAACGAGACAATGCCTCCCAAAACCGGATTGGGCAAGCCGACCGCTAACAGATCGGCGTTGAACAAATCGCCTAGCAGTCCGAATGCCATGCCCGTGGCGATCCAGCCGAGAAATCGTGCCTCGACTTGATGACGCCTGCCGGCAGCCGCCACGAGTGCCGCCGCCACCAACGCAACCGACGATCCCATTCGCATGGGCGTAGGAATGTGGCTTCTGGCCGTGGGGCCTTCGTCCGACACGTAGATGCCGAGCACGAAACCACCGACGAGCAGCACGAACCACAGCAGCCAAATACCCCACAGCAATGCCGACCACCACACCGCGACGTGGCCGCTTTCCGCTTTGCGTTGGACTGCCGCAGATGCAGTGACGACTTTTGAAGCCTCGCCAGACATGGGTTACTGCCACGAGTGGGTGTGAAGAAATGCGAATCGAACGCGGCACGATCAGCGAAATACAACAGCCGCGCGCTAGGGGCCGCGTTGGTGGTTTCCTACCGGGTCACCGGCTCACCGAAAACAAACCCGGCAGGCGGATTCGTTCGGTCGTGGGCGACCTCGCGACGAGTCGACCAGGGCGGATATGTGCTCGAGGAAAACCTTCACGCCGATACGGCGAGCTTATCGTTCCGTCGGGCTCTGTACAAGCAAAACATGCGGTGTTCGGTGCAGCACCTCTTTCGCCTCACAGGCCCACCAGCCGAAGTGCACGTTGGTAGCTCGCTTCGTCATTCACGTTCACAAAGCTCTCCAGCTCGCGGTCAACCTCGCGTAGCTCGTGTTCTTTCAACCAACAAACGCGAATTCGCTGCAAAAGGTCGCGCATGGATCGCTTGTCCTGTTGCAAGCATTGGTGTACGAACGGTCGACTTTGTCGCGCGTAAACAGCCAGTAGCGGGTGCACGCGTTCGCCAACCATCGGCACAACGGCGTCGAAACCGGTCACTCGGCGAAAGAGCCTTTCCACAAGAGCGGATCGTACGAGGGGCGTATCGCAGCCGCAGACCAGCGCTGCCGCTGTATCGGTTGGCAGGGCTGCCCAACCTGCCGCAACGGCTTCCAGCGGTCCGTTTCCCGGCCGGCGATCGCAGGCGATTGCAATGCCCAGCTTTTTCACATCCTCAGGTAACTGCTGCGCGGTGCTGCGGGCCACAACCACAACCTGTGCGACGCACGGCCGTATGAGGCATACGGTTTGCGCCAGAAGCGATGCACCACCAAACGGCAGCGACGCCTTATCGCGGCCCATGCGGCGGCTCGATCCACCGCAGAGCACGATGGCGCCCCGCCGGCTCGTGGGCACAGGCTCGCCTGCCTCGTGCGCACCTGATTGAGCAGCTTCCGACATCGCTTTTGTGCCTTTAAGCCTGTGACTCGTGTTCGTATGGCGCGACCAGTCCTCACCGTGGCACGAGTGTACCGGACCGGTGCTCTGCTGTATCGGACCGGTGCTCTACCCCGGCATTGCTGCCTTCCGATGCCGTTTCTCCGGGCCGCGTTGTACGGTTGGCACTGCTTTGGCCAGTGCTTATCACGCCGTGCGGCATTGTGTCGCGGGCATTTTGCCCCCGAGCGGCGTCGCCTTGCACGGCAACGTGCGGCATTTCCGACGACGCCTTGCCCTATTCGATTGTCGTTTTTCCCTAAATGCCGATATGCCAATGCCTTGTTTCTAATGTGATCGTTGCTCGGGTAAGCGCTGCACCAATGGCGAAAAGCAATGAATCAAAACAAGCGAGATGCACATTTGTGTCGGCACCGAGTCAGCCCGCCGCTACATCGCCGATTGGCGGTGTTGACTGACCAATACTCGAAAAACCAGTCATGCCGCAGGCAATTGGGGGACGATAGTGAAAGATGACGCCGAGCCCGGGAAAAAACCGGCGTGTTATGGCAAGGATGCCGCTTATGCTCGTAACGATCAGCGATCTTCATTTGACCGACGGCAGCGTTGGCACCAGCGCCGCGTCCGGCGCGTTTCAAGTTTTTGCCGACCGCCTGCAAGAGTTGGCAATTGCCGCATCGTGGCGAGCCGATGGGAGCTACCGCCCGATTGAACGCCTGGATCTGCTTTTGCTGGGCGATGTGCTCGACGTCATTCGCAGCCGCCGCTGGACGGAGCAAGATCGTATACGGCCGTGGGACGACCCTCGCAGTCCGGCGCTGATCGATCTGGTCACTCATATCACGAGCGACATTCTACGCTACAACTACGAAGCGGTGGAGTCGCTGCGTTCGCTCGCCCAACCCGGCACGATTCGCGTTCCGCCGACCGCCTCGGGCCCTGCGGTAGCCAATCACAGCGAGTGGTTGCCCGTCAGTGTGCAAATCCACTACATGGTCGGCAACCACGATTGGTTTTTTCACCTCAAAGGGTCGGGCTACAACGTGCTGCGCGAAGCACTGGTCCGACAGATTGGGCTGGCCAATCGTTGGGACGAACCCTTTCCGCACGAACCGCAGGAAGACGACGAGCTGCTGGCCATTTTGCGGCGTCACCGGGTGCTGGCCCGTCATGGCGATGTGTTCGATCCGCTCAACTTTGAAGGCGATCGCGACGCCAGCAGTTTGGGCGATTGTATCGTCGTCGAATTGCTGAACCGCTTTGCGACTCGGGCCGACGTCGAGCTTGGCGAACGGTTGCCCGCCGCTGCGATTGCCGGACTGCGGGAAATCGACAACGTGCGGCCGTTGCTGCTGGTTCCCGTTTGGCTGGAAACACTGCTGGAGCGCACCTGCCCACTGGCTGCCCAGCGTCAGGCCGTAAAACGCCTTTGGGATGAACTGGTACAACGCTTTCTCGATCTGCCGTTCGTGCGTGCGCACGACACATGGCGGCCGGGCGAATTGGTCGACGGTCTGCAACGGCTGCTGCGTTTCAGCCGTCGCTTGTCGATCGACAGAGCCAGCGAGCTGGCCGACTTTCTCGCCCGTTGGCAAGGTCTGTCGGGCGAAGCTCATTCCTACGCGCGACATGCACTGGCCGAAGCGGACTTCCGCAATCGCCGTGCCCGACACATTGTTTACGGCCATACGCATCGGGCCGAAACGATTCCCCTTGAAGTCAGCTACGCCGATGGCTACGTCTTGAATCAGTTGTATTTCAACACGGGCACGTGGCGCCGCACGCATCGTCCCACACAGCTTGCGAACGATCGTCAGGAGTTTGTGCCCAGCGATGTGATGACGTACGCCGCCTTCTATTGCGACGACGAGCGAGGCGGCCGGCCCTACGAGATGTGGTCGGGCACGTTGGCTCCCGCGCCGCAACGGGCAACGCTCTATCGTGTCGATGCTCCGCCTGCGGCCGTCGCCGATCGGGCGTCTGCAAGGTATTCGCGGCGAATCCCTGGTCATGGCCCGCATTTTGCCACCACCACGTTGGTAACGCCCGAGCAGCCCGTCGAGCGGTTTGAGGACTGATAGGGGTTCGACAGGCTCGACACTTCCCCGTGCGCCTTCTCGCCTCGCTCATCACCGGCTAACGTGGAAGACATCCTTTGACGTGGCATCTGGCGTATTTGGTACGCGGTCGACCGACTTGCCGGCGGTTGGCTCGAGAGGCTTGAGAACGACTCACCCATGGCCGACACGCAAGGCGTGGGCTTGCCGAGTGCCTCGCACGACCGCCGCCGCTGATTTTTTCTGAATTTACCTTGGGCGTGAGCGTGAGCTTTTTTGGGGAGGACAGCCGCGCCGGTTGATTCTCGCCGGCAGTCGGTCGTAGCGGTTGCTTTCAGGTGGCAATCGGCCACCGGTGCCGGCTGAGTGCTTATCGCCACGGGGCTTTTGCTGCTTTTGCGCATGTTGGATTCCGTTAAATCGCGCTCTCCGCTGCATCGCACGGCGCTGGTGGTTGCCGCAATGGGTGGCGTTGCGCTGGTGCTTGTCGCCCTGTGGTTTGTAGGGGGGCTGCTCAGCACGGCGCCGCCCGATCCGTCGTTGCCCCCACGCGACGAAGCTTGGCGCGACGCTCGTTTGACGATTCGGCGATTGCAGG
>WGDQ01000114.1 GCA_015493185.1 Planctomycetaceae bacterium | reverse complement strand
TGGCTACACGGCCTATTGGGCCGGGGGCTGTGTTCGCGATTTGTTGCTCGACCGTACGCCCAAAGATTACGACGTGGCAACCGACGCCACGCCCGACGAAATTCGCCGCGTGTTTGGGCGTCGGCGCACGGTGGCCGTGGGAGCCGCATTCGGTGTGATTACGGTGCTTGGCCCGCCGGGTGCCGGGCAGGTCGAAGTGGCCACGTTTCGTAGCGACGCCACGTACAGCGATGGCCGTCATCCCGACGCGGTGGCGTTCAGCTCGCCGGAAGAAGACGCCGCACGACGCGACTTCACCATCAACGGCATGTTTTACGACCCGATCGAGCGGCGCGTTATCGACTTCGTCGGCGGACAACGCGATCTGAAAAACCACGTGTTGCGGGCCATCGGACAACCGGCCAAGCGTTTTGCCGAAGACAAGCTGCGCCTGCTGCGAGCCGTGCGTTTCGCGGCCGCTTACGACCTGGTGATCGAGCCGGAAACCTATCGCGCCATCGTCGAAATGGCCGACGAAATCACGGTGGTCAGCGCCGAACGAATCGCTCAGGAAATGCGATGGATGCTCACGCACGCTTCCCGCGCTCGCGCGATGCAACTGGTTCGCGAAACAAGGCTGCTCTCGGCACTGTTTCCCGAATTGATGCCGCTGGCCGACTTACCGCACGAAAACCCTGCCGTGAAACACGATTTGTGGCAGCATACATTGCGGGTTATGGAGCTTTTGAACGAACCCTCGTTTTCGCTTGCGTGGGCTGCCCTGCTGCACGATGTGGGCAAGCCGTCTACTGTGCAAAAACGAGCCGACGGCCACATCGACTACCCCGGCCACGAAGCGGCGGGCGAGCCGATTGCCAAAGCCATTTGCCAAAGGTGGCGGCTATCGAATAAAGAAACGTCGCGCGTCGGGTGGCTGGTACGTCATCATGATGTGCCGGCACGTGCCTTGCAGATGCCGTGGCACGAATTACAGCCGCTGCTGATTGACGAGGGTGCCGAAGAACTGTTGCAACTGGCCGAGGCCGATCTGCAAGCCCAGCAGGCGAGCCTTGAAGGCGTTGAGTACTGTCGCCGCATGCTCGCACAACCGCCCGATGTTTTGAACCCTGCCCCCCTGCTCAACGGGCACGACCTTTTGGCGCATGGCATTCCGCGCGGAAAACAAATCCGTCACTTGCTCGAACAGGTGCGCATCGCCCAACTCGAAAAGCGTATCGCCACCAAGCAGCAGGCGCTGGCACTGGTCGACCAATTGCTGGCCCAACACGCCCGCGATTCCGACAGCACACCGCCCAACGATCCCTAGCACTACGGCAACCGGACGATTGAGCAAATGCGGCAACCGGTCGAATGGGCAGATGCGGTACTGCACCGTTCGCTGTTACGGTTTGCCCGAGCACAGCAAAGGCGCGGTTGTGCAGTCATTGCAGAGGCCCGACCAAACATCGCCTTTCCGCACGCAACACGTGGGGCGGGTCGTTGCAGGGCAACGATTCGCTTGTCGAAGGCCCTAGACAAGCAATCCCTTCCGTCTTACGATCGGTCACACATTGAGTGATTGTCGGCCCCCCTTTGCACGAGCAGGCACTGCGAGCGCCGGACCATGCCGATTGTGTGTGTGGCACGTTTCACCCTTTGCCACGCTAGGCTCCGGCTGGTCGCGTCCGGTCGTTCGTAGCAATAGCACACCAGGCAGGTCGCTGGTGTGCTTCGGCATTTCCGTGGCATCGAAGGCGGGCGTCGGCCAACGGGAGCCGAACGGCACGGTCGGCTACCGCATCTGCCAGGGCTGAGAAATCTACCGTCAGCGATTCGAGGAGTTCCGGAACGTGGATATCAACTTCGTGGGCATTGTGCTTCGCTGGCTTCACATTCTGCCGGCCGCGCTGATCATCGGTGGCACGATTTACATTCTTCGCGTCGTGCTGCCGTCGCTCGACGGGCTGCCCGACGACACACGCCGCCAGTTGGTCGAGGCAATGCGTGCGCGATGGGCGAAGCTTTTCGGAGTTTCGGTGGGTTTGCTGCTGATCAGTGGCATTTCCAACGTGATGTCGATAAGCCGTCAATACGATTTGCCGGCCTATTATCATCCGCTGTTCGGCATCAAGTTTTTGCTCGCCCTGGCCGTTTTCTACCTGGGCAGCATGCTCAGCGGCCGAAGCGAGTCGGCGCGGCGAATGCAGCAGAACAGCCGCTTCTGGGTTTCGGTCACTGCAGCTCTTATCCTGGCGGTGGTGCTCATCTCTGGAGTGCTGCGAATGGCCGAACGATCGCCAAAGGCTGAACAACCGGAACCCGAGACCACCGGGCAGCTCGAAGCCGCGCCGGGCAGCCAGATTCTCTTTGATGCGACGGCGCCTGCCGCATAACATTGGAAGAGAGCCCTTTTCGCAAGGTCTCTTCCACGTGGCGTGGCGATTCCGCCCGATGGCGGCCTGCCGCGCCAGAGTCTCATCGTCTCATCTGCCGTTCTTCTCTCATCGGAAGCCACGCTGCCATGGCCTCGTCACGTCAGGCAATCCGTATTCTCGAGCAGGCTCGCGACATGCTCATGTCGCGGCTGATCGAGGAGATCGTGGCCGAGGAAGAAGCGATTCTCGACGACGCCGAAGGGCATTTGTTCGCCGGTGCGATCGAACGGATTCACGACCAAATCGCCAACCGGCTCAGCAACGTCAACGCGATGCTCTCTCAGTTGTCAGCGGCTGCCGACTCGCCACCGGCCGAGGTGGCTGCTGCCGATTCGCCGTTGCCGCCCGACAGCCTGGTGGCCGCCGCTGCCGGTCGAATGCCGCCGCCCGAGTTGGTAGACTCAGCCGCCGCGCCGCTTCCGCACACCAACGGCGACGGCGTCTCGACAACCGAACTGACGGTCCCGCCAACCGACACGCCGAACAGCGGTTTTTTCGAGCGATTTTTGCAGGAAATCGAGGCCGATCACGTCGAAACGGCTGCCGCGCTGTTGGCACCGCTATTGAACATTTCATTGGACGAGGCACTGCCGCTGGCCAGGCATTTCCACCTGCGCAACACCAACTCGGGCGACGCTATCAGCAAATCGCATCAGTTGCGGCGCAAACTGGCATCGGGCGAAGTGAACACTCCCCTCTGGCTCTTGTGGGAATGCTTCGGCCTGCAAGGGCCGCAGGCAATCCAGCTACTGCAAACGCTGCGTGCCAACCTGCACCGTTGGTAGTCGAGCGCTCAAAGAAATTCCGACGCCCCACGTCACGCCACGCAAGACACACAGCTAGACTGCAAACGCATCGCCCCCCTCGCCTCCCACGGGCAGATTTCGGCCGCACAGGCCGCGTCGGCTATTGCGAGGGTTGTTTCAGCGGCGAAGTATCTTTTCGCCAATCTGGCCAGCCGTTACGATGATCCGCAAGCGGCTTCGCGTCTTGTTGCCAATCCTCTCGGACCGTTTACAGCGCTTTCGCGCATGCGGAGGCGGCGTTTGAGCGAATCCCTGACGCTTCCGGCACAGCAGAAAGGCATGCGGAGCGGGTTCGCCAACGAACCGTATCGTACCACCGAGCGTGTTCGTACAACGGGCAATCATCCGTTTCGAGCAGTAGCGCGTTCCAAGGAGCCTTCGATTCCGGGCGCCTGTTTGTTGCGGTTCGAGCACGGCGGGTGCCCGTTGGCGTGGCGGCAAGAAGTCGCGTGAAGCAAGCGGACAACCGTTGTAGACGCCGGCCCCAGAAAGTTGCCCCCTCAAGCCCGAGGTTTTTTCGATGGATAAGAAAACGAAAAAGCGGATCGATGTGCTACGGCAACGGCTGCAAAAGTTGCGGCAACGGCTTTCCGGCGCGCGACAGCAGATGGACGACGCCGACGAAGTGCGGCGATTGGAAGATGAAATCGCCGCCGCCGAGGCCGAAGTAGAAAAACTCAAGCAGGGCGCATCGTAACCAGACCTGCAAGAAACACGCGCTTCGTTCGTCGTTTTGGCCCTTTGACTCGGTCGAACGGCTGCACACTGGTAGCGGTCGCGCAGCCCGGCGGTGCAAGCTTTTGTGGCTTTCCGCTCATTCCGATCAACCGTCGGTGCTGGCGGTGTCGTTGGCTGCCGGCATGGCTGGCTGCGGAACGTTCGACTCGCGATAAACGCCCACGTCTTCAACGCCGTCGCCATCCCAGTCGCCCACCACGGGGCGATCGCCGGCCGAGCCGATTTCGAGCACCTTATCATGAGCGTCGATCACTTGATCGGCGTTCATGTCGAGATAAAAGACGCCGTTGCGGAACACCCCCAATTCGTCGATGCCGTCGCCGTCGAAGTCGCCCACCACGGGCAGATCGCCTGCCTTTCCGAAGCGAATGGCCCGATCGCCATGATCCCAGCGGCCGTTTCCGTTGACGTCGAGAAACCAGTTGCCCTCGCGGAAAACGCCGATCGAGTCGGTGCCGTCGCCGTTCCAATCGCCCGTCAAAGGCCGGTCGCCGGGCGTACCATAGTGGAAAACGTGGTCGATCAGGTCTTCGCGCACGCGACTTCTCGAGGTCAGTCGTAATTTGCGCGTGCCCATGGTGGCCTCTTCCGGTCGCGGCGGCAAATTCTTCTCGCGTCCTAACACCATGTTGTCCGGGTCGGGCAGCCCGGGCTCAGCGGCCAACGCCCGCGGATCGCCCGGCCATTCGGGACCGAAGATGCCGATGTCGGTCTTGCCGTCGCCGTTCCAGTCGCCCGTGACGGGCAAATCGCCTTTGCTACCGAGTTGGGCCCACAGGTCGTTGTCGTCCCAGAAACCGTTTCCGTTCAGATCGAGGAACCACTCACCTTCGCGGTACACACCCACGTCGGTCTTGCCGTCGCCGTCCCAGTCGCCCGTGACCGGAATACCGCCTTCGACACCAAAGACCACGTGTCGGCGTGCTTCGTGCTGCTGTTGTTCGACGTGCTCGCCCAGCTCCGAATACAAGTCCCATTGGCCCGACGCCAGTTCGCCATGATGCCAGTTGAGCCGGCCCGAAGTTTGCACGAGCGGATCGTAGCCATATCGCGGTCCGCGCGGGTTGCCGGCGTCGATCACGCTCAAATGCCAGGTGTAGGTGCCCAACACGCCCGAACCGCCGTCGATGTAAAGCGTCGGTCGGGTAATCACCACCGCGGGTGCGAGCAGTGGGGCAATCGGCGCCTTGATGGGGAATAGAACCGGAGCCGGAGCACTTGGCAGCGTTGGTCCCGGAGTATCGAAATACCCGGGCGGGTCGGTCACCGGCGGCTCGGGCGCTTCGGTCAACAGAACTTCGCTGAAGTTGTTGTTGGCCGACTGCTGGCCGATGCCCACGGGAATGCGGGCGATGGCGTCGAACCGATGGTCGACCGAAAGCAGTTGCGGGCTGATCGGGTCGCCAGCGTTGAACGGCGTGCCGCCTGTTGTGCCAGCCGTGTCGATACCATCGACGTAGCCCTCGGGATGCACTTCCAAAACGGTGTAAACGCCCGGAGGCAGGTTGGTGAATTGATAAAACCCGTTGGCGTCGGTAACGGTCGTGATTTCCTGTCCAAAGGCATCGAGCACCGGTTCGCCGGAAAAGTTGCCCAACCGGAGTGTCACGCCGGCAAGCGGAACATCGTCGCCTGTGCGCTGCCCATCGCGAAACGCCTTGACCTGTTCGGGCGTAAAACTGGCGAGCGAATCAACCACGATCGGCGGGCCGTCTTGAAACACGAAGCCGGAAATCGTGGCCGGCGGTTGCTCGCAGAAATTGTACTCTTCGGCCACACTGCCGGGCGCCAGCTCGATTTGTTGGATGAGGTCATCGGCCGTGACCACCCCGCCGTGCGTGCCCACGCTTTCGCCCCCCTGAAAGAAGCCATCGGGCTGCACTTCCTGCACACCGTAAGTACCCGGCACCAGGTCGGTAAACCAATACTCACCGTTGGCGTCGGTCGTGGTGCTGGCAATTTGATCGCCGTTGGCGTTGAGCAGATAAATGGTGACGCCTTCGATGGGCGATTCACCGGGGTCGAGCTCGCAGTCTTCGTCCAAGTCGGAATGCACGCGGCCGTGAATGCTGGCCGGTCGCAGTTCGCCGAAGTCGTAGTTCACCGCGGCCACGCCCGCGCCCAACAGCGCCCCGGTGATGCGGTCTCCGGGGTTTTCCGCCACGCCACCGGCTGATCCGGCCGCATCGCGACCGTCGAAAAAGCCCGCGGGTTGCAACTCGCTAACCCCATAGGTGCCCGGTTCCAGATTGTCGAAACGGTAGGAACCGTCGGCCGCCGTCACGGTGGTTTGTCCGGTGGGCTGCCCAGACGCATCGAGCAATGAGAGTGTCACGCCACCGATACCGCTTTCACCGGTATCGAAAACGCCGTTGTCGTTGTCGTCGGCATACACATTGCCGGCGATGCTGGCCGGCGGATGTTCGCAAAAGTTGTAGTCGACCGCGTCGGTTCCGGGAGTCAAAACGATGTTCGTGATCCGGTCCTGCACAATGCTCAAACCACCGGCCGAGCCAACAACCTGACCACCCTGGAAGAAGCCGTCGGGCTGCATTTCTTCCACGCCATACGTGCCAGGGGCAAGATTGTCGAATACGTATTCACCCTGCGCATCGGTCGTGGTGCTGGCGATCCGATCGCCATTGGCGTTGAGCAGATAAACGGTAACGCCTTCGATGGGCGATTCACCGGGATCGAGCTCGCAGTCTTCGTCCAAGTCGGAATGAACACGACCACGGATGCTGGCCGGCCGCAGTTCGCCGAAGTTGTAGTTGGCGCCCATCGCGCCGGGGGCGAGCACCACCTGGGTGATGCGGTCGCCCGGGTTCTCGGCCACGCCACCGGCTGTGCCTGCGGTATCCAAGCCGTCGAAAAAGCCGGCTGGCTGCTGCTCGGCCACGCCGTAGGTTCCGGGTTCGAGCCCCTCGAAGTGATAGGCGCCATCGGCATCGGTTACGGCTGTCAATCCGGTGGGTACGCCGTTGGCATCCAAGAGCGAAACGGTGACGCCGCCGATGCCGCTTTCTCCAGCATCGAACAGGCCGTTGTTGTTGTCGTCTGCGTAAACGTTGCCCCAGATGGCCGCAGGCGGGTGTTCGCAGAAGTTGTACTCGACGGCCTCTTGTCCCGAGCCGATTTCGATTTCGCGGATCAGGTCGGTGCCGGCCACAGTGCCGCCTGCCGAGCCGACCCGCTGTCCGCCCTGAAAATAGCCAGCTGGCTGTTCTTCCTCGATGCCGTATACCCCTGGAGCGAGCCCCGTGAACCAATACTCGCCGTCGGCATTGGTCGTGGTGCTGTCGATTCGATCGCCGTTGGCATTCAGCAGATACACCGTAACGCCTTCGATGGGCGATTCGCCGGGATCGAGCTCGCAATCGCCGTCGGTATCGCCGTGCACGCGTCCGTGAATGCTGCCGGGCAGTAGTTCACCGAAGTTGTACTCCACACCGTTTTGTCCGCCGGCGAGCATAATGCCGCTGATCTGATCGCCCGGGTTTTGGGCCACACCACCCGCCGAGCCCGCGGTATCGAGCCCGTCAAGATATGCCGAGGGATGGATTTCGCGCACCGTGTATTTGCCGGGTTCCAATCCGGCGGCAACCCACGAGCCATCGGCCGCGGTTTGCACCGTGATGGCCGGCGGCAACGGACCATTGTCGACAATGCGCTGCACCTCGATCGTCACGCCGCCGATGCCCTCTTCTCCCGTGTCGCGCTGACCGTCGTTGTCGCGATCGTGGTATACGTTGCCGGCAAGCGAGGCGGGCCGCGTTTCGGCAAAGTCGTTGTCTACGCTGTCTTCGCCACCCAAGAGCGTTACTTCACTGATCACGTCGGGCGAGCTGACCACACCGCGGGTTGTTCCATCAACCGTGCCGGCCGTGGCACCCACGCTGAGCCAACCTGAGGGTTGTGTTTCCACCACCCGATAGGTTCCCGGGGCCAGATCGTCGAAGCGATAGTTGCCCGCGCTGTCGGTGGTTGTCGTCTTGCCGGTCGACACGTAGTTCGAGCCGTCGAACGCGAACAACTCAAGATCGACGTTGCCGATGCCCGGTTCGCCGGGTTCGAGTTGATTGTCCAAGTCCAAATCTTCGTACACGGTGCCGGAAAGCGAAATCGGCAGCGGCTCTTGCGCGAGCGCCAGAAACGCACCGGCCGTTCGCACCGGATGCGGCGTGGCGTCGGGCGGCACGTAATCGTCGTCCGGCAAATCGAGCCCGGAAGCGGCCAGTTTCGAGTCGAAACCGTCGATGAAGATATCGGCCCCCGTGGCATCGAAGAAGTGCGGCGCGCGGAACGTGGCCGTAAGAATCGATCCCTCGAACTCGTTGCCTTCGGCCACAGCATTGGCACCGAGAAAGCCTTGCTCATCGACATCGATGCTCAGCAGCAGGCGGTCGCCGGGATCGAAGCCCTGGAAATCGAGCGTTAGCGTTGTGCCGCCATCGTCGACAAGCACCTGAATGGCGTCGATCCCGTCTTGCGTGATGATGATCGGTGGCGAAGCATCGAAGGCGCCGGCGCCGCCCGCAGCGGTGTCGAAAAACACGTCGCCGATGGTCAGCCCGTCGCCCAGCTTGTCGGTTTCGATGGCGATTTGCGACAGTTGCGTGCCCGGTTGCCCGCCCTGAAAGGTGATTTCGATCAAATCGCCGGCCTTGTCGGCACCGCTCGCCTCTTCATAGTAAACGGCGCCCACTTGAATGTCGGCGGCCAGCAGTTGGCGATCTTCCAACGGCTCGCAAAGGCAGCGGCGATAAACATCGACCTGCTCGGCCGACGATGCAATTCGCGGCGTGTGGGGCGTTTTGCGACGTGTGAACCGGGCGACTCGTTTCAGCAAACCCACGCGACACCTCCCTGTGTGACAAGCGGCGACCGCCAACCCCACCATCTTGGAGCCGGCACCGGCTTGCGGCGCTTCCCTGCGCCGATCCTTGCGATTCTTTTTGATTACGCGATTCTTCTTGATTAGCAGCCCGTTGAAAGGCTCATCCTGCCCGCGAGCAATCGAAAAATTCGTCAGCGTCACGCCGTCAGGTTTTCGACATCTCTCTCATCCAGTTGCCCGCGACGCGGCTTGCCTTGGCGATTAACACCAACGCCAATACCAACGCCGGCGCCGACGGTTACCGACGTGGTCGGTCTGCCGGACGTGCGGCCGTATCTTCGATGCCTGTGGCCGATAGTTGCCAAAGCCGAACGGTCGTATCGAAACTGCCGCTCACCAGCAGTCGCTGTGCGTCATCGTAGGCCAACGCGGTGACGGACCCGGCATGACCGACCAAGCGCCGCGCTTCCCGCGACTCGTCGAGATCCCAGACGCGCACAAGGTTGTTGCTGCCGCCGATCGCCAGTTGCCGCGGACCACAAAAAACGGCCGAAAGCGCTTTGCCCGGACGGGCGGGCAACGTGTTGATCTCACGGTTGTCCGCGAGATCGAAAACGTGCACCTTCACGCCCTCGCCCGCGGCAGCCAGTCGCCGGCCGTCGGGCGAGAAGCAAATTGCGCGAATCCGACGTCGCTCGGTCGGCCACTTGTGCGCGAGTTGGCCGGTCGCCATGTCCCAAATCTGCACAATCCCGTCGCGGCCCGCCGCTGCAAGCAAACCGCCGTCGGGCGAAAAAACCACGGCCCGCATATCGTTGCAGGTGCAGCGCAACGTGCCAGCCAGTTGTCCGGTGGTCACGTTGTAAAGCTGCAACTGCTCGTCGAAGCCAACCGCAGCCAACTGACGGCCGTCGGGAGAGAACGATAGATCGTAAACCACCTGCGATCGGGCACCGAGCGTTGTTTTCAACACGCCCGTTTCCACTTCCCAAATGTGAATGAGCCGATCGTCGCCGCCCGAGGCCAGGTGCCGACCGTCGGGACTGAAACGCACGACGCGAACCCAACCGCTGTGTCCGACAAGCTCGTGAAGCCAACGCTGGTCGACGTTGTCCCAAAGCCGCACCCGGTGGTCGTCGCCACTAAAGGC
>WGDQ01000113.1 GCA_015493185.1 Planctomycetaceae bacterium | reverse complement strand
GATCAGGTCGATCTGGCTCAACAGCGCCTTCGACGTGCCGCGCCGCACGCGCGCGGGCCATCGCACAATCATCGGCACCCGTGTGCCGCCTTCGTAAATCTGGTATTTGCCGCCGCGATAGGGCCCCGATGCATCGTGGCCTCGGTCGTTTTCGCCCTCGGACCGAAGCACCGTGGTGCCGTCGAGATAGCCGTCGTCGTACACGGGCCCGTTGTCGCTGGTAAAAATCACCATCGTGTCGTTCGTCAGGCCCGCTTCATCCAGCATCTTCACAATTTCGCCCACGGCCCAATCCAGCTCGACCATCGAATCGCCCCGGTACGTGAGCTTCGACTTGCCGCGAAATCGCGGATGGGGCGTTCGAGGCACGTGGATCGCCTGCGAGGCGAAGTAGAGAAAGAACGGCCGACGTCGATCTCGTGCCGCAAGCCACGTTCGGGTGCGGGCCAGAAACTCGTCGGTCATCGTCTCGTCGTTCCACAGCGCCGCTTTGCCGCCCCATTGGTAGCCGATGCGCCCAATGCCGTGGATCACCGAATCGTTGTGGCCGTGGCTGCTCGCATAGTATGTCATGGCCGCCGGGTTCTTTTTGCCATCAGGATATTCGGTGCATCGCACGCCCGTGGGGCGCCGACCCACAAACAACGGGTCGTTCGGGTCCAAGTTCACCACACGGTGGTTTTCCAAATAAACGCAGGGCACCCGATCGTTCGTGTACGGCAGCAGAAACGCGTAGTCGAAACCGATTTCCAACGGACCGGGCCGCACGTCGCCGTTCCAGTCGTTCCGCACGCCGGGTTTACCCAATCCGAGGTGCCATTTGCCGATCACCGCCGTCTGGTAGCCCGCCTTTTTGAAGAGTTGCGGCAGGGTGAACATTTCAGGTGCGATCTTCAGCGGCGCGTCGGGCGGCAGCACGTGCACACCATGCCGAAAGGCGTGAATGCCCGTCAGCAGCGAAAACCGCGACGGCGTGCAGGTGGCCGCCGTGCAATGCGCATCGGTAAACCGCAAGCCCTCGCGGGCCAGACGATCGATGTGGGGCGTGGGAATCAGCTTGGCGCCGTACGCGCCCACATCGCCGTAGCCGACGTCGTCAGCGTAAATCAGCACCACATTTGGCCGGTCGCTTGCCCGCGCCGCCAGCGGCCCCGCCCACACGGCAAACGCCGCCCACGTTGCTGCCACATGAAACCATCGAAACCACCGCACCCGCCATCCGCACTGCATCGATATTGCTTTCATGGCATGCCGTTGTTGGGTAGAAGTTCGCGGCCCCCGGCACGCTATCTTCTGCCGTCAATCGATCGAGAGCGAAGCAGCGAAAGAAATGAAAGAAAACGTCTCGGTCGCTGGCGCTTAGCGTGCCGAGCGTGCGGTGGCGGCGATCACGTCGTCAAGCTCTTTCAGCCCTTCGTCGTGATTCACCTGATAGTAGCCAACGTGGTAGTGCACCACGCGCCCGTCAGGTCCAATCACCACGTAAAGCGGCAAGCTGGCGCCGGTTGTTTGCGGATCGCCAAATTGTTTCAGTAGCCGGCCGTCGTCGAGCAGGATCGGGTAGCCGAGGTTCATGAACGATCGCAGCTTCTTCACGCTACGAATGGCCGCCCGTCGGCCCGTGGCGTCGCCCAACTGTCGACGAACGGCCACGCCGAAAATGCGCACTTCCGCGCGCGACGCATCGGCCATCGGATTGCGCCGCCGTACGTGCTTTTCGTTCAAAAAGTCGAGGTAGCCAACCTGCCCGTAGGGCGCCTTGAGCGGCTGATCGCGATAGTCCCAAAAGTGCAAAATCGTCACACGGCCTTTCAACTCGTCGCTGGAAAGTCGTGCGTTGCCCAGCCCTTCGACCTCGAACCGTCCGGGCGGCCGACCGACGAACCGGGCCACCAAGGCCGCCACGTCGTTGTCGCGTCCGGCCTGACGCGTGAAATCGCGCCGGGCCGCTTTGATCAAAGGTTCCAATACGCCGCCGGCCCACTGCCGCCGCAGCTTCGGCAATTGCCGTCGCAACTCGGCGATTTGCGCCGAGGTGAAGTCGGGCGATTCGGTCTGCCGCTCGCGGGCCAGCGCGCCGCGCAGCCGTTCGAGCGCTGCAAAATCGTCTCGCGTCCGTTGCAGCGTGGCCGCCCCCAATTGCTCGACCGATTGAAGCTGCATCGTCAACCGGTGTTCTTCGCCACGTCCCATGAAGACGCGTCGCTCCAGTTTCACCACAAACGGCCGCTCGGCATCGACCCACCAGGTTTGCTCGTGACCCAACGGATCGACAACCTCGATCACCCACACGTTGTACGATCCCACGGTGTCCGGCCCGCGCACGCGAAACTCACGCTGACCCGCTCGCCACGTTCGACCGGCCGTGAGCGGCCGCTCTGGCCACACCAGCGGCAGCGGCACACCAATCACGCTGTTGGCCTCGCCGCGGTCGTATAACAGCGAAGGCCCGTCGGCCGGATACACGGCCACTTCGTTCTGCCGGGTGGCACCGAAGCGGCCGGCCCGCTCGATCCACGGCCAGGCCCCGCGGCCCGTTTCACTGACCAGCCAGCCGATCTGCACATTTTGCGCATCCGACGCCAAAGCAACCAGCGAAAGCCGGAACGACTTTTCGGCCTCGCACATCGTGCGGTCGCGGTTCACCCGCGCCACCTGCCCGCGGTAAACCAGCTTCGTACCCGGTTCGATTGCCGGCGGCGCGCCTTGGCCCTCTGCCGGGGCCCCGCCCAAAGTGTGCAAACAAACGCCCAACCATGCCGCGTGCAGTAAAGTCACGTTTGGAAAAACCTCAATGAATCGGCAACTGATATTTCGTGGGCCGGCAGCCGAACCGCAGGCCGACAATTCGCGGGCCGACAATTAACAATTACAGTCAAATCACAATCGAAACGTCTTGCGCCCGGGCCCGATCTCGGGTCGACCGGCCATTATCCAATATCCGCCCGCGCCCCACCACATTCGGTCCGTTTTGCACCCACTTCGCCCGGTCGCGCGGTCGCGAACTCGCGGCCGCTCATCTTGCAGCCACTCCCGAACCCGGTATACTTAGACGTTTCTTAGATTTCCAGGGAATATAGCCGGTTTTTTCGGGAGTCGGTCGAATGGCTCGCAGGTGCGAAGTGTGCGGCAAGAGCGCGGCAATGGGCAACTCCGTGTCCACCCGCGGTAAAGCGAAATACCTTGGCGGCGTGGGCACCAAGTGCACGGGCATTTCACGACGAAAGTTCAAGCCCAACTTGCAACGGGTCCGCATCACGCAAAACGGCGCGAATAAAACCATCCGCGTTTGCACGCAGTGCCTTCGCAGCGGGGCGGTTACCCGAGTGGTTCGCAATCGGCCGTTCAAGCTGCCTACCGAAAAGGCGGCGTCCTAGCGGCTCGGCTGCAAAGAAAATGGTTCGGTCCGTAAAAGGGAAGGCAGGAACGGGTCGGCTCGACGAGGTCCGTCGCAGGCATCGCCTCAGAATTTGTGGCGGCCCGGCAACGCAGAGCTGAAGGGCTTTTTTTTGACGGCTCGCGGCCGGAATGCGTTTTTTGGCGAGCGGTTGGTTGCGGGGTATCGCTGCTGGGGGCTGTGCGACGCTTCTGGCGAGGCTTCTTTTTTGGGTTGAGGCTTCACAGCCCGACGGATCGGCCCCTTGGTTTTTTGCGAAGCCGATATGCAGCAGTGGTCGCAAGCCGGCTTTGCGAAGCCAAATGGAGGGCCAGCGTCGCGCCGGCGTGGTCGCTTCCCACGGTGCTCGGCGGTTCGGCCCCCAGCACCCGAGCCAGATTGCCCCACGACGCCATCGCCGCCGTTGGCCGATTGACCCGTTAGCGAGGCGATCTTTTTGAGGCTTTTTGAGGGGTCGGTCTTTCCACATGGTTTGGACAACCGGCGCAACGCGATGGGGCAGGGCCCCCGATGCTCACCGTGGATCGCTTGAGCGACAGCACACCGATCGTACACATCAACTCAGCTTGCCGGCGGCTCTGCCGTTTGCGTTGTCAGAGGTAGGCAACGCCTGCCGCCGATTCGCACATTTTTTTCCCCGTTGGTTCTCATGTTGGGCGTCCGCTGATGAGCCTCACACGCCAAGACGTCGAAAAGGTGGCCCTTCTGGCCCGGCTCGATCTCAGCGAGTCGGAGGCCGAGGCCATGACCTCGCAGCTCGGGCAAATCCTCGAATACATTGATCGTCTTTCCGAGCTCTCGACCGACGATGTGGAGCCAATGGCCCACGCCATCGAGCTGCTCAATGTCTTTCGCGACGATCAGGTGCGGCCGAGCCTCGATCGGACCGAGGCGCTGGCCAATGCCCCGCACCACGACGACGAATGTTATCTGGTTCCGGCCGTTTTGGGCGACTGAATCATGACGCTCGTAGAGAAATCGGCGGCCGAACTGCTCGCCTCGCTACGCGAGGGCCAGCTTAGCGCGGTCGAGGTCGCCACGGCTTTTCTCGACCGGATCGAGTCGCTCGATGGTTCGGTGCATGCCTTCATTCGGGTCGACCGCCAGAGTGCCTTGCAGCAGGCCGAACGCATCGACGAGCGGCGCCGGCGCGGCGAGCCACTCGGTGCACTGGCCGGCTTGCCCGTGGCGCTGAAAGATCTGCTTTGCACGCGCGGCGAGCCCACCACGTGCGGTTCGCGAATGCTCGAAAATTTTCGACCACCGTACGATGCCACCGTGGTGCGCCGACTGCGCGAAGCCGATGCCGTGTTGATCGGCAAAACCAACCTCGATGAGTTCGCCATGGGCGGCTCGACCGAAACATCGTACTTCGGGCCGACCCACAACCCCTGGCGCCACGGCTACACGCCGGGCGGTTCCAGCGGCGGTGCGGCCGCTTGCGTGGCGGCCTCGATGGCGCCGCTTTCGATCGGCACCGACACGGGCGGCTCCATCCGGCAGCCCGCTGCCTTTTGCGGCGTGACCGGTTTGAAACCCACCTATGGCCGCGTCAGCCGTTTCGGGCTGGTCGCCTTTGCCAGCAGTTTGGATCAAATCGGCCCCCTGGCTCGCAGCGCCGAAGATGCCGCGCTGCTGCTCGAAACCATTGCCGGCGGCGATCCGGCCGATTCGACGGCGGTCGACCGTCCCGTGCCGCCCTACAGCCGGCTGGTTCATCAGCCGCTCGAAGGGCTGCGGCTCGGCGTGGTTCGCGAGCATCTGGCCGATGGCCTGCACGACGAAATCGCCGAGGCCGTGCATCGCGCCATCGATGTTTACCGTTCGCTGGGTGCCACGGTTCAGGAGGTCTCGTTGCCCCACAGCCGCTATGCCGTGGCCACGTACTATGTGGTTGCCCCGAGCGAGGCTTCGAGCAATCTCGCCCGATACGACGGCGTGCACTACGGCTACCGCACCGACGAACAAGCGCTCATCCGCGAGCTCGAAGCGCAGCGCAAACGCCTCGAGGCCGAAGGCCGGCACGAGCAGGCCGAGGCACTCGATAGCCCGCTGGTCAAAATGTATCGCCGCACGCGGGCCGAGGGGTTCGGCGCCGAGGTGAAACGCCGCATCATGATCGGCACCTATGCCCTCAGTGCCGGCTACTACGACGCCTACTATCTCAAGGCGTTGAAGGTCCGCCGCCTCATTCACAACGACTATCGGGCCGCCTTCGAGCAGGTCGATCTGCTCATCGGGCCGGTCACGCCCATGGCCGCTTTTGCTTTGGGCGAAAAGCTGCGCGATCCGCTGGCCATGTATCTGGTCGATATGTATACGGCCGGTGCCAACTTGGCGGGCGTGCCGGGCATCTCGATTCCTTGCGGATTCACGGCCGACGGCCTGCCCATCGGTTTGCAGCTTCAGGCACCGCCCTTCGAAGAACAGCGCCTGCTCCGCGGCGCCCACATGTTTCAGCAAGCCACCGATTGGCATTTGCGGAGGCCCGTCGACGCATCATGAGCCCGGCTTACGAAACGGTGATCGGTCTGGAAGTTCACGTGCAGCTTCTCACGCAGTCGAAGCTGTTCTGCGGGTGCAGCACGCGTTTCGGCGCGCCGCCCAATACGCAAACCTGCCCCGTCTGCATCGGCATGCCCGGCACGTTGCCGGTGATGAACCGCCGCGCGCTCGAGCTGGCCCTCGAGGCCGGCGTGGCGCTCAACTGCCAGATCGCTCCGTTTACCAAGTGGGACCGCAAACAGTATTACTATCCCGACCTGCCCAAGGGCTACCAGATCAGCCAGTACGATTTGCCCTTCAGCCACGATGGTTATCTCGAAATCCACGATCCCAAAGGGGCCTTCGAGCCCAAGCGCGTCGGCATCATCCGCGTGCACTTAGAAGAAGACGCCGGCAAAAGCATGCACGACGAAGCCGCCGGCGAGGCCGACAGCCGCATCGACCTGAACCGCGCCGGCACGCCGTTGTTGGAAATCGTCACCCAGCCCGATCTCCGCTCGCCCGCCGAGGCCAAGGCGTTTCTTACCGAGCTGAAACTGCTGCTCACCTACCTGGGCGTTTCCGACTGCAACATGCAAGAGGGCAGCTTG
>WGDQ01000112.1 GCA_015493185.1 Planctomycetaceae bacterium | reverse complement strand
TAGCAGTTGAACGTTGCCATGACATGGGAAATCTTCCGAGCGGCCACAACTTCTTCGCTGTCGGCTGTTGTCTTGTCTCCGGCTTCGGATTCCACAGAAGCGATGACTGCCCGAAGGGCGGCGCGTTGGGCGACGCTCAGATCGTAGACGGGCACGGTAGCCGAACGCTCTGGAACGACGGCGTCGGCAGATGCCGAAGATGCCGCCAAACAGCCAGCGTTCGGGCTCAGCTCCTTGAGCGGTTTGCTCTGAAGCTGCGAGTGCAGCGGCTTACCATCAACCTCGAGCTCGTGGCAATTGGCACAACCGACGGTGGTGAATAGCTCGCGGCCACGCTGCACAAGCTTCGAGTCGGGCGCAAATGCGTTTTTCGCCCGATCTGCGCGATTGGTCGCGCGCGCCGAACGAGGCACGCTCGCAGGGGCATCAGACAGACCGATGGCGTAAAAGGCGTCTTGGCGTGGAATACCCGGCCCTTCGTATTGGAGCGTGAGTGTCCACTCACCGCCTGCCTGAAAATAATCGACGCGAATGGGGTGCGCTCCAGCCGAAAGTTGCCGTGCTGCCGAACGCACTCGATGCGGGTGGGCGCCATCGACATTGACGACTTCCTCGCCATCAATGAATAAACGGCTGCCATCGTCCGAGCCGAGGAAAAACCGATACTCGCCATTTCTCGGCACGTGCAGGTAGCCTTCATAGCGGATCGCGAAGTTCGACGTCTTCCCGGCCACGCTCAGGTCCAATGCGGCACACGTGCCGTTGCGTTCAGCGGTCAGTGTTTCGAAATCGGGCAGGTTTTCCCAACTTCCGGAAAACGTGGCAAATCGCATATTGTCTGGCTGATCGGCCAGTTCTTCAGCGCTCATCAGATAGTGCGCCAAATCGACCGCCTGTTGATCATCAAGCGGAAATTTAGGCATGCGCCCGGCGGGACGTACGCTCAGTGGGTTTTTAAGAAACGCGACAAGGCTGCCGAATCGGTACTTCTCGACAAAATCCGGTAAGGGAACCGATGTGTTCCATGCCGGCGTGGTTGTCGAGCGAGGTTGATGACACGCCACGCAACCGATTTCGTGAAATAAACGTTGGCCGCGCCGAGCGGCAGCGCGGTCGGGGGCACGCCTCGCGGGCACCTCGCCAGTGGTTGCCAGAAAGCTCGCGATCGCGGCTGCCGCGCCCTGCCGTTCGTCGGCAGCCCACGTCTCGAAAACGCTGGGCATGGTCGTGCCGGGCTTGACGCTGTGTGGATCAACAATGAAGCGATACAGCCAGTCCAACTGCACGCGTTCGCCAACATGCGTAAGCACCGGGCCGGGATGGGCCATGATCTGACGAGCGAAAGACTCTTTGGCCTGATGGCACGCGATGCAATTCAGCTCACCCAGGAGCGTGCGTCCGAGGATCCCACTCGACAAGCTTTGACGACGCCGCTGAGCAACGCGGGCTTTATCGCTGCTGGACTGAGGCGCTGTCCCTTTTCCCGCGTCCTTTTTCGCCGGCGAAGCGCCTTGCGGTGTTTCGCTGCGGCGAACCAGCACATGAAAACGTTCGAAAGCCGGCACGATCGGCCGCCGGGCTTCTTGTCGGAGGTCGCGAGGCAAGACCCAGATATTGCGAAAACGCACTGGATTGCCATGATTCTGAATATAAATCGGCCCCGGCTGTGGCCCCTCCTGCAATGGTGCGGCGCGAGTAGCGCGAGGAACCTCCACATCGCGCTGAACGATCACGCCGTTGAGGCGCACCGTCATTCGTGCATTGGCCGTTTTCTTTCCGTGCGCATCGAATCGGGCCGCTGTAAAATCGACGTCGTACGTCTGCCACGTAAGCGGCGGAAAACACATATTGAGATCAGGGGCACGGATGCCATAGATTCCGCCCGCCTCGTTGTCTTTGCCCTCCAGCCCAAACGAATCGAGCACCTGAGTCTCGTAACGCCCCTGATAGTAGATGCCGCTATTCCCGCGATCTTGTCCGCGGGCAAGTGGTTTATAGGGAAGCAAAAATTCGGCGTGCAGCGAAAAATCCTGAAATGTGTCGATACTGGTCGCGCCTTCGGCAAGCAACCCGTCGTCGGTCATCCGCGCGCCGTTTCGCCAGTGTTTGCGAAATTGCTCAGGCGTGCCGTCGAACAAGACGATCGCGCCCTCAGGAGGCTTGGCTCCAAGTGTCGGACTCTTTCGCTCGATTTTGCGAAGTTTCAACTCCGCGATCATATCCGCCACGCCGTCGCGGTCTTCTTCGAGCACGTCTCTTTCAGAGCCATCCCATCCGGCGCCTGGCAACCCTCCACGGTGAAGTACGACGCGAAACTCGCCCTTGCCAAGAGCGACGACCTGGACGCCTAGCGACTTGCCGACATATTCACCTTGCACGGAAAAGTCAGGATCGGCCTGAGCTTCTTGCAGGGTGATCGCCGCGCCCCCTTGCTGGGAACGCGCTGAGGCCGCCATCATCAGGCCAGTCATGATCGCTAGAGCGGAGCCAAACACGAGTCGGGCGTTCATTCAATCTCCTCAAGGTGGCCGATAATCTCTGGGCTGCGAATCGCACCCAAACATCGGGATGGGTGCCTTCGATAGGGGGGTGCCGCGTTCCAACCTTGCAAGGATGTTGGGGAGCGACTTGGAACGGTGGGGAACAGGGAATTGGCCTGTGACTCAGCCTGCACGCGGCCAAGGCCAATCGAGGCTAGTCAGGGTATGTGGGGGCCAGCCATCTGATCCTTTCGCGAGATGGTGGTGTCGGGTTGGAACGCTTCTATGTTAGCATGCCTGTCGAGTTCCTGCGGTGTCGGCGTTTACAGCACGCAGCTATGGTCAACCACCATTCCCGATCGGATGGGAAGCCCCCACGTTCGAGCGAATGACGCTGTAGTGGACCGCAAGCAGATGCTGCCGCGAAACATCGGG
>WGDQ01000111.1 GCA_015493185.1 Planctomycetaceae bacterium | reverse complement strand
GCCATTATCGACAAGGGCGTTCACATTCCGCCGGGTGTGCGTATCGGGTTCGATCGTCAGCAAGATTTGGCGCGCGGCTTCACCGTTACCGACAGCGGCATCACGGTTATTGCCAAAGCCGATGGCGTCGAGCATTTTCTGGAATCCGAAGCGGCCGTGTCCTGAGCCTTGGCCCGTGTTGCCGTGTAGACAGCGGCCGCCTGATGGCAGGTTCCCGCTTGCACACGCCAGCCGAGGGAATGGCCCCGAGGAAAAGATGCTTTTGCACGCCGCCCGTGCCGCGAGCAGCAGCGCGCCTGCCCGCGGCTTTCGATAAAAAGGGCCGGCCGTTGAATCAGCGCGGGGGAACGATGATCGACTGGTCGCTTGTTTATCTGCTTCTGGAATGGAGCGTGCGAGCCATCATGCTGGTGGTTGTCACGCAGCGGCAGCGACCCCGCAATGCCTTGGCCTGGCTGGTGGCTATTTTCTTTGTGCCGTGGGTCGGCGTGTTGCTCTACCTTCTAATCGGCGAAAACCGACTGCCGGCCAGGCGAAGCCAACAGCGGCTGGTTGTGGAAGAGCGGCTTCGATCGCTCGGAGAACGCTTTCAAGGGCACCCTCACGTTGTGCACCCAGAGCTCGAAGGCACCGCCATGACTGTGGTGACGCTCGCCGAGCGACTCGGTTCGCTTCCGATTCTCGGAAAGAACAACGCAGAGCTGATCAGCGACACCGATCGCTTTGTCGATGCGCTTATCGACGACATCGACGCGGCCCAGCAAAACGTGCATTTGCTCTACTACATTTTTGCCGATGACCAGACGGGGCAGCGCGTTGCCGATGCCCTGTGTCGGGCGGCCCATCGCGGTGTGACCTGCCGCTTGCTGGTCGATGCCGTCGGCTCGCGCGGCATGCTCAAGCGTTTGGCGCCGCGGCTTGTCGAACAGGGTGTCGAAGTCAAGGCCGCCCTGCCGGTTAGCCTGTGGCGCCGACGCGCGGCACGGCTCGACTTGCGCAACCACCGCAAGCTGGCGGTAATCGACGGACGAATCGCGTACGCCGGATCGCAAAACATCGTGAACGCCGATTACGGCCACAAAGATCTGGCATGGCACGATCTGAGTGTTCGACTTACGGGCCCCATCACTTTAGAGCTTCAGTTCGTGTTCGTTGAAGATTGGTTCTTCGAAACCGGAGTGCTGCCTGACGACGATTCGGTGTTTCCCGATCCAGAACCCTGTGGCGAAGTGGCGGCGCAAACACTGCCTAGCGGACCGATCTACACAACGGAAAACTACCAGCGGCTTGTCGTGGCCGCGATTCACGGCGCGGCTAGGCGCGTGGTGATTACAACGCCCTACCTGGTGCCCGACGAGCCCACGCTTCAGGCCATGCAAACGGCCGTATTGCGCGGCGTGCGCGTGCAGGTGATCGTGCCCGAGCGCTCCGACCAAAAGCTCGTAGGCGCGGCTTCGCGCGGCTACTATGACCTGCTTCTTAGCGCCGGCGTCGAGCTCTACCTGTACCAAACGGGATTGCTGCACGCCAAAACCATACTGATTGACGACTCGGTGTGCTTGATCGGTTCGAGCAACTTCGACATTCGCTCGTTCGAAATCAATTTCGAGCTGAATATGATGTTTTACGGGCCTCAAATGGTGGCGAGTCTTGCACGGCTGATCGACCAATGGACCGCTCAGTCGCTTCATCTGACGGCCGAACACTGGGCGAATCGCCCAGCCCACCAGCGGATTGTGCAAAACGTTGCACGGCTATTCAGCCCACTTCTTTGAGCCACTTTGAGCCACGCCGGCCCGGTTTGCTTTGGATGTCGCCCTCGCTTGTGGCCCCGTTTTTGTGCTCGCTGCGGCCGCGCGCAAAAAAAGCCCCCGAAAAGCTGGGGTCCCAGGGGGGCAAAGGACACCGAGACTTTCCGGGAGCGATTGGACGCTTCGAGAATCGCTCGATTCGACACCGCCCGCCCGCCGCTCACCGGATCGAATTCAATCGGTTCTCGGCACTCATTTTTTTGCAGACGTCGGTGTCGTGTCGCCGTGCTTCAGCTTGCGGGCGAGTCTCCTTCGTTTTACGAAAATCTCGCGACAGCGCGAGATTCAGTCGGTGGGGCGGTTGAACGAACGGAACGCGAGTTCGCCTCTTCGATGGCTTTCCCGTGCGACCGACGCTGAATCAAAAGCATCCGTCTCACGGACTCGCAAACGCTGGACCACCCTTTGTCTTCTCAAGCCGGTGCGAGCAGCCCATTGAAAAACTCGGTCGGACGACGAGCGGCTGACGCCGGCCAACTGCGTGTCGACCAATCTCCGGACACATCTTCGGATGTGCCTGCGACTGATCTCGTCGAGTTCGGCGGTTCTGCCCTCTGTTGTCGACAACCGTTTCTTTCAACAGGCCGCTGGCGAAAAAAAGGACGAAGCGAGCTGCCCACCTCCTTGCGGGCAGTGTTCGCTTCGAGGTCCGCTCGGCGGTTGGCCGGCGGGCCCGTCCACGTGGACTCTGTTCCATCTTCAAGTTGTCGCCAGCTACGCGGCTCGCCGCAGTTTCGTTCGAGCTGCCGCGAACGTGAGGCGGGAAAATAAGCGAATCGGCTACTACCGTCAAGGGCGGTTTTTCGCACTCACGATTCGTTTTTTTGAGCGGAGAAAGCGGCCCCTTTTTTTGCCGTTCGTCCAAGGTCGTATCGCATTGCGCCGCTTGTCGGTGACGCGGCTTGCGCCTTCGGCTCACGCGGCCGCCGAAAGCAGCTTTGAGATTCTCTGCGAGGCCTCTCCGGCGCCATATAGCCCAAGTGTTTCAACCGGTCGTTCCGTTGCCCGCAACGCGGCGCGCATACGCTCAACGATGCTCTCTGCGTGTGTGGGCGGCACCAGAGAGTTCCAACCACTCTCGACCAACTCGACCCACTCGGTTTCGTCGCGCAGCGTAATGCAGGGAACCTGGTGGAAATAGGCCTCTTTTTGAACGCCGCCCGAGTCCGTCGCAATGAGCCTGGCGTGTTTTTCCAGCATCACCATATCAAGATACCCTTGGGGCTCGATCACCAGCAGCGATTGTCGGACCGTTGCCAACTGCCCGCTGCGTTCGAGCGCCGCGCGTGTTCGAGGGTGCAGTGGCAGCACCACGGGCACATCGGCCGCAAAACGGCAAAGGGCTGAAAAAATGGCATCGAGCCGCTGTGGCGAATCGGTATTTTCAGCCCGGTGGATGGTGGTCAGCACATAGTTGCCAGACGATAGATGCAGCCGCTGCAACACACGGCTTTGTGCTTCGGCTTTTTTACCGTAGTAAAGGGCGGCATCGTACATCACGTCGCCCACCAGATGGATGTGCTCGTCGGGAATGCCTTCGCGCTGCAAGTTGCGAATCGCCGCTTCCGTGGGCGCCAACAGCAGGTCGGAAACGTGATCGGCCGCCACGCGGTTGAGTTCCTCGGGCATACGGCGATTGAACGAGCGCAATCCCGCCTCGACGTGGGCCACGGGCATGTGCAGCTTGGCCGCAGCCAGAGCGCCGGCCAACGTTGAGTTGGTATCGCCATACACCAGCACCCAATCGGGTCGTGTTTTCAGCAGCACCTGCTCGATCTGCTCCAACATACGGCCGGTTTGTGCGCCATGGCTGCCTGAGCCAATGCCCAAATGAAAATCGGGTGTCGGAATTTCGAGCTCGTCGAAAAACACCTGCGACATGTTGTCGTCGTAATGCTGGCCCGTGTGTACAAGGATTTCCCTGCACTGGCCACCGGCTCGCAGCACGCGCGACACTGCCGCCGCTTTGATGAATTGAGGCCGAGCGCCGACGATGGTTACAACCGTCGAGTGCATGAAAAATATCCGTATTCAGAAAAACGACAAGGGAAACGGGAAACGTGCCAGCCGGATGCGGCACTTCATTGCTGCGGCGTTTCGTGTGGCTCGAAAGCTCCGAGACGCCGGTGGTCTTATTCGGCGGTCGGCGCCGTGTTGCCACAATGTGACGCCGACCGCCTTGCCTGCGAAAAGCTCAGTGCTTTGGCGTCATTTGGTCGACGTCGCCTCGGCCTTTTCGGCGATGTGATCGGTACGCGTTCGAAGATCGTCGATCGCCGGCAGTTCTCCTCGAACAAGCCAATCGATGTGCACCTGACCATCAACGTATTGCGAGTGCCCCTCTAAAAGGTACAGCTCTTCGAACCATTCAACGGGCACTGGTTCCGACTTGGCGATCACGTGGTTCGGGTGCGCCAGGGGCCCCAGCAACCAGCGATTGCTGCGATAGGGCCGCAGCGCTTTTTGATACTGTTGCAACCGGCGGCCGTAGTACACTCGCTCTTCGTCCGTTTTGGCTTCGAGGTATTTTTGAATTTCCTCGCCGGGGCACGAAACCATGTTGAAGTCCATGAAGCCACCGTGATTCATGGGAACGAACTTGATTTCGTTGGTTCGTCGATCGAGGTAACCAAGCCGGTAAACCGTCATCGGCTCGGCTGCCGTGGCATAGCTCCAGCCAAACACCCGATAGTTGATGAACGGGTAAAAATACGTATTCAACAACGAAGGAAAACACCCCAGGTACGCCGCCAGCAACACCGCTCCCAGATAG
>WGDQ01000110.1 GCA_015493185.1 Planctomycetaceae bacterium | reverse complement strand
GCTGGAGAGCCGGCTTCGGTGTCGGCCACGGACCTGCACCTGGGAACGTTTCGCTTCGACGTGAGCCCGCCGATGGGGCATCCGCTCTGCGGTGGTTGGATCAAACCGGTGGTGGGCTACGACGATCGGCTCGAAGCGCTCGGGCTGGTACTGCTTGGCGCCGGCAAGCCGATCGTGCTGTGCGCGGTGGACTGGACAGGCATTTTGAACGAGGCCCATCTGCAATGGCGCGAGGCACTGGCCGAAGCGGTTGGAACCACGCCCGACCGCGTGGCTGTGCAGTGCGTGCACCAGCACAACGCGCCGTTTGCCTGCCTTGGGGCTGAAGCCATTGTGGAAGCACAGGGCGACCTGCCGCATATTGTGGAGCGAGACTTCTTCCGCCGCTGCTTGGATCAGGCCCGCTCGAGCGCCGCGCAGTCTGTGCAGCGGCCGCGCCGCGTAACGCACATTGCCCACGGGCAGGGACAAGTGCAGCGGGTGGCATCGAATCGCCGCATTCTGGGGCCTGATGGCAAAGTGCAGTTCTGGCGCGGCAGCAGCACGAAAGACCCGAAGCTGCGTGAACTGCCCGAGGGATTGATCGACCCGTGGCTGAAAACGATCGCCTTCTACGACCATTCGCGAAAGATTGCGGCCTGCCACTACTACGCCACGCATCCGATGAGCTACTACGGCGACGGCCGCGTTTCCAGCGACTTCGCCGGACTGGCACGCAAACGGCGTCAGGCCGAAGAACCCGAATGCCTGCACATCTACTTCACGGGCTGTGCGGGCAACATCGCGGCTGGCAAGTACAACGATGGCTCGAAGGCCGCCCGTGTCCGACTGACCGAAGCGCTTTACCAGGGCCTTGTCGCGTCGGAGCAATCGCTGACGCCACGCCCGGTCGAACGGCTGGCTTGGCGCACACGCGAGATTCTGCCACCCCCGCGCGACACACTGGATGCGGAAGCGATCGAGCGCCAGATTTCAACGCCAGGGCAGCCGGTGGTGAAGCGGAATCGGCCGGCATACATGTTGTCGTTCCTGCGTCGCTGCGAAAAAAAACAACCAATCGTCCTCAGCGCCCTGGAAATCGACGACGTGACCATGCTGCACTTGCCGGCGGAGTGCTTCGTCGAATATCAGCTTCGGGCACAGGCGGTCGACAAACACCGCTTTGTGGCCACCGCTGCTTACGGCGATGGGGGACCGTGGTACATTCCCACGGCCGAGGCCTATCCGCAAGGCGGTTACGAAGTGAGCGTTGCTTTCTGCGACCCGAAAATCGACCCGCTGCTCGACCAGGGCATCCGCCCGCTGTTGCTCGGCGAAGACGACCCGAACGGTGCCTCATCGTGATCGCGCATCAGGGCAAGAACCGGTCAACTGCACGCCGCGTTTGCCGCCATCGTCGCAAGGCCGAAACACGGATCGAGTCGCCAACCAATTAACGATCGATCACACCGCCAACCCGATCGCAGCCCCGATCAGCAAGCAAGTCGACAAGGCATGAGCCGGGGGCACGAACCCGCCCGCCGCTCAGGGCGGCAACATCTCGACATGCTTATAGCGTAGTGGCACCGGCAGGGAGGAACGGGCGCAACGGATCAAGACAATGCGCCGCTGCCCTGGTCGGGTCGGATGCGGTTCGTCCTGCGAGGGTGCGAAACCACGCGGCAAGCTGCTCGACCGCGAGATGCCGGACCTTATCGAGCGACACGCTGCGACAATTCGCCGGCCTTACGGCAGCCGGCAACAAGCACCTCGGAGGCGATGCCGTATGAGCTGACTGTTTCATCATGGAGCGGCTGCCAACGATCGGGCGAGACAAAATCGGCAACCGATATCGGACGGCATCCGCCAACCAGCTTGGGCGAGCAGCGATGCAGGATGCGCCAAGCAGTCATCACCATTTTGGACAAAGGGCAACACCCTCGGGTGATTCCTGCGGCGCAGAGCAATCCACCCGGAACCAGCACACGGTGGGCCTCGGAAATCACCGTGCGAATGTCGGCCGGGCTCATCAGGTCGAGCACGTAGGTTGTCAGAAACCGGTCGTAGGTATCGCTCGGCTGTTGCCGCAGCAGTGCCGTTCCTTCGCCGAGCTGTACGGTGGCCCGATCCGACCATGCTTGCAGTCGCTCACCGGCCAGGCGCACCATGGTTGGGCTGATGTCGATGCCGACGTATCGGGCGTCGGAGGGCAATACGTCTCGCAGCAATCTTTCGGCCAGGCGGCCGGTGCCGCAGCCGAACTCGAACACATGCCGGGCAGTGGCAAACTGGCCTAGTTCGATCAAGCGATCGATCGCGGCATCTTCATACCACGACTGGCTGTCTTGTTTGGTGCCGAATCGGTCGTAGAACCGCTGCGCCTCTTCGTGCGTGAGCGTCTGCGTCGCAGACATCGGCCCGCCCTCCTTTCCATAATGTGTTGTACGTCGGGCGGCAAAATCGCCGCGACGGGTTAGCGCCGGTGAAAAATAAAAACAATAGGGTGCGAACCCTCGGCCGCGTCGCAGCATGCCGAACCACATTTGGGCCGCGAGGCTGCTGATTGCCTGAGCCGCTTGTCGAAAACCCCGTTCCCACTGCGAACGGCAAAAACGCGTCGGCTCTGCACCGCCCGAAGCTCGACGTTTCCGGGAATGTCTATGTCCGCGACTTTGCCATTGGGCCCGCCGGGCCAACCCGTTTCCCCTTCCGGAGGCCGACGAACCTTTCAATAGGTCCGGCTCAATAG
>WGDQ01000109.1 GCA_015493185.1 Planctomycetaceae bacterium | reverse complement strand
GTTGTCGGACGGCGCGTTGGTTGAGAAGGTGGGGTGTGCGTTGCGGATCGGTTCGGTCGTGGTCGATCCGCCGGTGTTGCAGGCGCCGATGGCCAAATACACGAACTACGCCTTCCGACAAATTGTGCGCGAGTTTGGTGGGGCGGGCCTTCAGGCCACGGAGATGGTGAACGCCAAGGGGTTTCTGGAGCTGGAGAGCCGCGATCAACAGTTGCCCGATAGGCTTTGGGGCGTGGCGACCGAGCCGCGGCCATTGGCCGTGCAAATTTGGGACAACGACCCGGTTGTGCTGGCCGAAGTGGGGGCCAAGCTCGTGCGCGAGTTGGGCGTGAGCGTGGTCGATATCAATTTCGGTTGCCCCGTAAAGCGGGTGACGGAGAAAGCCCACAGTGGTTCGTATTTGTTGCGCGATCCGCAGCGTGTGGGAGAGATCGTGCAGCGAGTGGTCGAGGCGTGCCGGCCGACGCCGGTTACGGCGAAAATTCGTTTGGGCTGTACGCGCGACCGCATCACTGCCCGCGAGGTGGCCCGGGCCGTGGAAGATGCCGGCGGCGCGGCGCTGACGGTTCATGGTCGCACGGCGCAAGATTACTTTCGTGGCAAGGCCGACTGGGACCAGATTGCGGCGCTCAAGTCGGAATTGAAACGGATTCCGCTGATCGGCAACGGCGACATCGATACGCCGCAGAAAGCGGTCGAGGCGTTGCGACGCTACGGGGTCGACGGCGTGATGATCGCCCGTGCGGCGCTGGGCAAGCCGTGGCTATTTGCGCAGGTGCGTGCCGCGTTGCGGGGCGAGCCGATTCCGCTCGATCCGTCGCTCGATGAGCAGCGGGAATTGTTGCGGTATCACTTCCGGCTGGTGCAGCGGAGGTTTGGGCCGCGGCGAGGCGCGATTTTGATGCGGCGCTACGCCTGCTGCTATGCGCAGGGCAAACCGGGCGCCCGGCTGTTTCGCACCCACGTTGCCACGGTGGCCACGGCCGAGGAGTTCGATGCCGTGGTGCAGCGCTACTTTCCACGCGAGCAGGCGGCCGAGAGCGATGCGGCCGGAACCAATGCGCGAAGCGGCGCCGAGCCGCGCCTCAGGGCTTGAGGATCAGCAGCGGACAGTGGGCCAGTCGCATGACGCGCTCGGCCACCGAGCCGATGAGAATGCGCTTCAGGCCCGTTCGACCGTGCGAGGGCATGACGATCAGGTCGGCATCGATTCGTTTGGCGTAGTCGGCGATTTCGTGGCCGGGATCGCCGAAAGCGATTTCGATGCTGATGTCTTGATACTTGGCGTCGGTGAGCCGCTCGCGGAGCGCCTGTTCGGCATGGTGCCGGCGGGTTTGGTCGTCGATGGTGTTCCAGATCACGCCGGGTTCGGCCGGTTCGAGAATGGGCAACACGTGAATGAGATGGATGTCGGACGGCTTTTCGACCAGTTCGAGTGCTGTGTCGAGCGCGGCGAACGAATTGTTCGAAAAGTCGATCGGCACGACGACGTTTTTCTTCGGTAGCCAGGCCATGAGAAGGGATCCTCACTGATTGGGATGAGAACGGTTTGCGGGGCCGTGTGGATGCGAGCGTAGGGGAATCTGGGGGGGAACCTGTTGGAGCGTTGTTCGCAAATGAAGCGGTCCGCACGGGCGCGGAGGCCTCGGTGACTGCCTTTGCGCGGTTGAATGGTTTGTGTATTGCCGGCAGATCGGCGCCGTCGGACAACGGTGACCACTGCCGGGTGTTTACGCGGACGAATTGGCGGCGCCGCGCTGCGGGCGAAGCTCACCCGACTTCAATCGTTGCCAGTAGTCGTCCAGGCGGCGGCGCACTTTGCCGCTCAATAGCGCCACGCCCAGAATGTTGGGAAACGCCATCGAGAGGATCATCAGATCACTGAAGGTTAACACATTCGTGGCCGTGACGATCGAGCCGAGGAAGACGAATACCAGGAAAATGATTTTGTAAACGGTGGACGATCGAGGGCCAAACAGGTAGGTCCAACACCGTTCGCCATAGTAGGACCAAGAGATCATGGTCGAGTAGGCGAAGAGCACCACGGCCACGGTAAGGATCCAAGGGAACCAGGAAACCGACTGCCGGAATGCCTCGGAAGTGAGCGCCGCGCCGCGGTCGTTGGCAATGTACTGAGCGAACTCGGGAAAGCGGCTTTTGTCGTAGGCGCCTGTGATGACGATCACCAGGCCGGTCATCGTGCAGACGACGACCGTATCGATGAAGGGTTCGAGCAGCGCGACGATGCCTTCGCTGATGGGTTCGTCGGTTTTGGCCGCGGAATGGGCGATAGACGCCGAACCGATGCCGGCTTCGTTGGAAAAAGCAGCGCGGCGGATGCCGGTGACCATGACACCCCAGAAACCGCCGTATGCGGCCTCGGGAGTGATGGCGCTTTGCACGATGAGCAGCGCGGCGTGTGGGATTTCGCGATAGTTGGAAAAGATGATGTAGAGCGCGGCCAGCACATAGATGCCGCACATTGCGGGCACGATCTTTTCAGCCGTGGCCGCAATGCGACGAATGCCCCCGATGATGACCACGCCCACCAACACGACCATGATGATTCCGTAGATGTACGGGTGACGGTCGAGCAGGGGAAATTGCCCACGTACGACGCCCAACGATTGGCCGACCTGAAAGGCACAACCGCCGCCGAACGACCCGCCAATGCACATGATGGTGAACAGCGTGGCCAGCACCACGCCGAGCGGTCCGAGTCGCATTTCTCGCAGTCCGTCGGCCAGATAATGCATGGGGCCGCCGGAAACGCGGCCGTCGAGATCGATTTTGCGATACATCTGCCCAAGACTGCACTCAGTGAATTTGCTGCTCATGCCGAGCAGGCCAACCACGATGAGCCAGAAGATGGCACCCGGCCCACCGGTGGCCACGGCAATGGCGACGCCGGCAATGTTGCCCAGCCCTACCGTGGCCGAAAGCGCCGAAGCGAGGGCCTGAAAATGGGAGACCTCGCCCGCTTCTTCGGGCCGGTCGAAGTCGCCACGGGTGAGTTGCACCGCGTGCCAGAAGCCGCGGATGTTGATGAATCGCATGCGGAGCGTGAAGAATATGGCCCCGCCCAAGAGCCACATGACGACCAACGGCACCGAGGCCCCCAGCCAGCGCGAGGTGCCGAAATCGAAGAAAAGAATCGTGTAAAGCGGCGTGACCAGAAAACGGCCGAAGAAGGCATCGACACGCTGCATCCAGCCCGAGGGGCTTTTTTCCTCGTCGGCATCCGTGGTGTCGGCCGTCGAGGCGTCAGCCGTTTCTTGCGAGGCTGTTTCTTGCGACGGTGCGTCTTGTGCTGCTGCGTCTTGTGCTGCGGCGGTTGACGGTGTGGCCGTTTGCGAGGTGGTGGCCGCTTCGCTCGGGTTCGGAGGCGTGGGGGCCGAACCACTGGCATCGGCGGGGGCCGATGTGGGAGGAGAGGAGACGGCGTCGGAGGGGCCGTCGGACGAGCTGGCTTGCTGTTGGGGAGCTTGTAGCAAAGCCAGCGTGAGGGGCGATGTTTCCTGCCGTACGGCGGCCGTGG
>WGDQ01000108.1 GCA_015493185.1 Planctomycetaceae bacterium | reverse complement strand
GTCGCCCACCGCCCCCGATCCGACCACCGCCGCCTGACTATCGCAACTGCCGGCGACCACCCGCACCTGAGGCGAAAGCCCCCACTCTTGGGCCACCTCGGGCCGTAGCGTGCCCAAGATCGAATCAACCGGAACCAGATCGGGCAGCTTCTCCCGCTCCACACCGGCCAGGGCCAGCAACCGCGGGCTGTAGTCGATCCGTCGGTTGTCGCGGTTGTCGGTTAGCAGATAAGGAAAAATCGTGCCGTACGAGGCCACCATCCGACCCGTCAACCGCAAGTTCACGTAGTCCATCGGCTCGAGAAACTTGTGCGTTTGCCGATAGAGCTCGGGCCGCTCGTGCTTGATGAAGAGAATGTGCGCCAGCACGTCGGCGCCTGAGTGTGTGGGGGCACCGCCGGTAAGCCGCAGCCAATGAATCAGCCGGCCCAACCCGTAGCCCGCCACTTTCGGAAAGCCGTCGGTAATGGCCCGGGTGTAGGGGGCGCCGCGTGTGTCCAGCCAGTAAACGGCGTTCATCAACGGCCGGCCATCGGCATCAACCGGCGTGGTCACCGACCAGTGGCTCGTGCACCCAACCGCCACGATATCGTGGGCCGGCACCACGTTCTGCCCGATCACTTCCTGAGCGGCGTCCGAGATCGTTTGCCACCACTGCTCCGGGTCTTGTTCGGCTCCGCCGTCGGGCAACAGATACGTATCGGTCGAGCGTCGGGTTACCGCCACCAGTTCGCCCTGGCTGGAAACGATTCCGACCTTCGGCCCACCGCCCCCTAGATCGATCGCCAAGGCAAACTTGTTTTCCATATCGCGACGCATCAAGCTGTTTTAGGATGATCGAAACCGCGTTGCAAGGTCGCCACACGGCACCCCATCGTCCTCGCGTACCGCAAAACCGCACATTCTCGACCGCAGGCGCGCCTGCGGCCAATCGGTAGAAAGCCTCACCACTATGATAGCCGCGTTCGTTCTGTTGGTGTTGTTAAGCGTGTTCGTACTGATCGTGCGCATCTCGACCACGGCCTTGGTGCTCACGGGTCTGTCGCAAGAACTGGCCCTGTTGCAAGCCGTCTCGGCTTTCACAGGCGTGGGCTTCACCACGCGCGAGTCGGAATTCATCGTCAACCACCCAGTGCGCCGGCGCATTCTGATCATCGTCATGATTCTAGGCAACGCCGGCTTCGTAACGGCTGCTTCGACGTTCTTCCTCTCCTTCACCGATGCCGCCGACGCGCTCGACGGCGCTGAGCGCGTCGCACTGTTGGGAATCGGCTCGGCCGGCTTGTGGTACGTGGCGAAAAGCAGAACCTTCGACCGGCATCTCTCGAGCATCATCGGCTGGGCGCTGCGACGCTGGACACGGCTTCATGCCTTCGACTTCGTCGAACTGCTCGACGTCGGCGGCAAGTACACAGTACGGCTCGTCAAAGTGCGACCCGAAGACTGGATAGCCGGCAAGCGGCTCGACGAACTCAACCTGTTTGAAGAGGGCGTTACCGTGTTGGGAATCCATCGCGGCGATTTGTATCTGGGCCTGCCCCGCGGAGAAACGCGCATCGAACCGGGCGACCGCGTTGTGCTGTATGGTCGTACCGACCGGCTCTCGGAACTAGAGCATCGGGCCACCGGCGCCGCCGGTCAGCAGGCACACAAGCTGGCGGTCGAAGCGGCCCAACGCGAATTTGCCCTGCAACGTGCCGAGGAGCAAGAAAGCCACGCAGCCGCATCCGCGCAACCGGCCACTTCGCAACCCGAGCACCCCAATCAACCGGCCGACGACTAACGTCCCCACACACGCCGCGTCCCTCGCCGACCGAAACAGCGTGGGCATCTGCTCTGCTGGCCACCTCTCGGGGCAAGCCCACCCCAAGCGGCCGTTCGTGCTATGCGCAGGCAGCACGTTTCACTTTTTGTTTTTGCGTGCCTGGCGAGCGGCGCTCTGCGCGTCGTCTTCGACAGGGGGTTCGGCAAGAACAAATCGATGAAAAACTCACCGGGAGGGTCCGCACCTGGCCAGGCACTCGAGCAGTCGGTCTTGCATGATTTGAGTCATCGCCGGGTGCAAGCCCAACGGGGCCGCCACGCAGTAGGCGATGCCCGGATGCCGGGCCGCTGCTTCGGCCGCCAGTCGCGGAATGTCGACGTCCCAGTGTCGGCCGGGCCCTAGAAAATAGGGCAGCACAACCACATGCTTCGCCCCCTGCGCCACGCAGCGATCGAATGCCGTGGCCACGCTCGGTTCGGCCAGCTCCATGTGCGCGGGCTCCACAATCGGCCAGCCCTGTTGGCGGCGAAACAGCTCGACCACTTCGTGCAGCAGAGCGTTGCTCTCCGCACGACGCGAACCGTGATCGACCACCACAATACCCGTCGTCGCCGGGTCCACGTCCGACGCGTCGGGCGGGCCGATCTCGGTCGGTTGTCGGTTCGGGGCATCTTCGCTCAACGCACCACTCCTAACAACTCAGGCAACGACCCCGACCCAACCACCGGTCGCGGCGCGACCGGCACATCACGCGCCGGGCCGCAATGCAAAGCCGCTCGCGCCACAGGCCGCAGGGCAGTGCGGCCCGTAGGCCAAGGTCAACTGCATATGGTGCGTCAGATGGCCGCGGGCCAACGCTTCACAATCAATCATTCGGGAGCGAGTTTGCGCAGCTTTCGCTGGAGCGAACGGCGATGAACCCCCAAGCGGCGCGCGGCTTCGGAGATGTTGTGCCCACATTCGGCCAACACGCGGTGGATATGCTCCCATTCGGCCCGGGCCAAACTGGGCACATCGTGATCGATGGTCCGCCCACCCTGAAGCGGCGGCTGCTCGGCGCGGTCGAAGGCCGCTAAAATGTCGTCGGCATCGGCCGGCTTGGGCAAATAGTTGCTCGCGCCCAAACGCATGGCGTCAACCGCCGTGGCAATGCTGCCATAGCCCGTCAGCACCAGAATCCGCGTTGCCGGGTCGATTTCCTTCAAGCGGCCGATCAACTCCAACCCCGACATTCCGGGCATCCGCAGGTCCACGACGGCCATCTCGGGCGAATCTTCTTCGGCCAACCGCACGGCCTGGTCAGCACAACTGGCCAGCCGCACTTCGTAGCCCCGCTTGGCCAGCGCACGGCCGAGCCGTTCGCGCAGCGCGTCGTCGTCGTCGACCAACAAAATGCTGGGCACCGAACGCTGGTCGCCCGGGGCCTCGCATTCGGTTTTGGCTTCGTCGCGGATCATGCGCCACCTGATGGCGATCTGCTCGCCGACAAGAGGAGAAAGGCTACGGAGCCGTCACCACGCGATCGGCGCCGGTGTGTCCCGGGTCGATGCGGCTTCGCCTTGAGGCACCGCTTTCATCTTAAAAACATTCGAAAGATGAAAAGATGAACGGTCAGGCCCGGCGACGGCCCGCTGGATTGTTTTCCACGTCTTCCTTTCCAGCTTAAACCGTCCGGCGCCGCAGGGCCACAATCTTGCCGCATTTCAGCCGAAAACCGGCGGCGCATCGCGGTGCGTCTCACGGCCCGGCGGCGAGTCGCCTTCGGCCCGAAAGCTCATTTTTTTCCGCTCATCGTCGAACGCCTGCGCAAAACGGCCCGCCGCGGCGGCTCATTCCGAGGCGTTGTCCGCACTGTCGTTTGCGGCTTCGTTCGAGCCCTCGCGTGCCTTTTTCTCTTGCTCGAACCATTGATGCTCCGGACGAGCGAGCACCTCGTCGATCAGGGCCAACACGGCGGCCGCCTGATCGCTCTGGCCCGACTCGGCCGCGTGCTCGGCAATCTCGCGAGCCTGCGGGATCAGTTCCATGTAGAACCGTTCGGCAACCTCATACATGCCGTGCCAGTGGGCGTAGTCGGGCGCCATCATCGAAGCGCCATGTCGTGCGCGGCGTCCTTCGTGGTGCCAGAGATAGAACCACGTCCACTCAATCTCTTCGTCGAACTGGGCCGGCGTGATCAGCTTCTGCTCGCGCAGTCCGGCCATGATTTTCTGACCCGGCTTGGCAAATTTTTCGTTGTAGTTGATCACAAAGTCGTCGTACTGCTTGTAAAACGCATTCACATAGTTCTTCGTGTGGCAGTGCAGGCACACCTGCTTCATCGCCTCGCGCTTCTCCTGCCACGAGCTGGCGATCTGTTCACGCCGCTTGGCCGGATCGGTTTCCTTGATCACGCGTCCCTCGGCGTCGGTATCCATCACCAGGCTCACCGGCGGACGGTTGGTCCACGAGATCCGCTCGCCCGGGTCGTGCGTCACGCGTCCTCCGTTGCGCGAATGCCCCGACATATGACACGTGGCGCAAGTGGGGGCCTGCGTATAGTCTTTGCCCAACACCCACTCGTGGGCATTGAGGTTCATGTGCTCGCGCAGGTCGCGGTAGGCCACGCCGTGTTTCGACTCTTCATAGATTTCCTTCTGCGGATGGTCGGGCCCCAGGTGGCACTTGCCGCAGTTTTCGGGCTGCCGGGCACGCCGCGGTGAAAAGTCGTGTCGCGAGTGACACGCCGAACACGAACCCCGCGAACCATCGAGATTGATGCGGCCAATGCCCGTGTTGGGCCAACTGCTCTCGTGCAACAGCGGTCGCCCGTCGGCATCGCGGCGCACGGCCGCCACCGCCTCGGGATTGGTTGGCTTGCCGTTTTCGTCGGGTTTCAGTTCGTCCACCGTAATCAGCGAGCCGTCGCTTGCCTCGAGCGCCACCTTGCTGCCGTGGCATTGCTTGCAGCCCACGTTCACGCTGGCCATGCCGTTCACCATCGTCGCATCGTCGCGGCCGGGCGTGGGCGAGTGCGGATTGAACGGCACGCGGGCCCCCTCGACCGTTTCGGCCAGACGATTGTCGAGCGACGCCAGAATGTTGCCCGCCAGCGCATGATGGCTGTTGACGAACTCGGTGAACTCCGTCTTGTGGCATCGCGAACAATCTCGCGGCGTCACGATCGTGGCGATCGTCGCCCCGTAGTGATCGAAGGCATCGACGTCGTCCTTCTGCGCCTGATGGCACTCGACACAGCCCACGCCTTTGACCGCGTGCGTGCTGCCTTTCCAGTGGTCGATGATGCCCGGCGACGACTGCTGATGGCATTTGACGCACGACATCGAGCTGACTGGAATCGCCACGCGGTGCGGGGCAAGCCCGGCCTCCTCGCGCCGGCGGATCACCTCCATCCACTGCACCAGAATCAGTGAGGCCAAAAAGACCAGCCCCAATACGGCAATGATGACCTGCTTTGCCTTGACGCTCATGACGGGAATCCCAGTGTCTCTTGAGAAAAGGAGGAGAAGAAGGTGGTTCGGTTCAGGTGCTCACAGAACTTGCCGACCGGCGTCAAGGTTCGGCCCGCGGCCGTTGCCGGCAAACGCCTTGGGCCCGCGACCGTCCTCACACGCACTCCGCGAAAAAAATCAGTGCGTTGCCAGGGCCTCCCACACTGTGAGTCCGATCAGTGTGAGCGTGGCCAAAATGCCGATGTATACGCTGATGTCTTCGTTGCGGGTGATTTTCCGCAGCGCCGCGTCGATCCACGGCCATAGAAACATCGCGCCGATGATGAACCCCGTGCTCAACACGGCAAACGACAACGAAAACAGTTTCAACCAGCGAAACGATACGTAGAAAAACCACTCGGGCTTGATCTCTTCGGGCGTCACCAGCGGATCGGCTTTCGGCCCCATCATGGCCGGCAGCACGGTGGCCAACACGCTGAGCAGAATCATCAGCACCAGGCCAATGATGATTTCCGTCAGCAAATGGTCGGGAAAGAAGTCGTAGTGCCCGGCCTCTTGGCTCGCGGCGCCGTCATCCAGCTCGGTGATGCCGTGCAGGCGGATGAACGAGATGTGCACCACCAGCAGCAAGATGATCGTCGTGGGCAGCACGGCGGCGTGCAAAATATAGAAGCGGGGCAGTGTCAGCGCGTTGTAGGCATCGCCTGCAAGCAACATGCGTTTGGCCACGTGGCCCACCACCGGCACCGCATCGCTGATGTTGGCCGCCACGGTGGCCCCCCAATAGCTCAACTGCTCGAACACCAGGCTGTAGCCGGTAAATCCGGTCAGCAGCGTAGCCATCAGCAGGCACATGCCGATCACCCAGTTCAGCTCGCGCGGGCGCCGGTAGGCGGCCGTGAAATAAACCCGCATCTGATGCAGGATCACCGCGGCGATCATCAACGTGGCGCCCCACTTGTGCAGGCTTCGCAGGTACCAACCGAAAGCGGCGTCTTCGGTGATGAAGCGCACCGATTCGTAAGCCGTATTCGGCGCGGGCTGATAATAAAAGGCCAGCAAAATGCCCGTGAAAATTTGCACCACGAACAGATAGGCGGGCGTACCGCCCAGGCAAAACCACCATCGTTTCAGGTGGTTCGGCACCGGCTCGTTGGTCAGTTCGCGAAGCTCCAGCCCGCTGATCGGCACACGCTCGGCAAACCATTCGGCCACGCGTCCCATGACGGCACCCTATCTCTTCATTTCAGTCGCAATCGCGCCAACCCGCCGGGGCTCGTTTTCGCGAGTTCGCCCCCGGATCATGCGGTCTGGGTTTCTGATTCCGGACCAGCCACGGTTTCGGTGGGCACCTGGATGAACAACAATCCGTCTTGCACCATCAGCGCAAACCGCTTGAGTCGCTGCCCGGCGGCGGCTGGCGGACCGGCGATGGCCACGCCCTGCGGATCGAACACGCCATTGTGACAAGGGCAAAAAAACCGGTTGCGAAACGCCTCCCAATGCACCTGACACCCCAGGTGCGGGCAAACACTCGATAGGGCGATGAAGTTCTCGGCCTCGTCGCCTTCGCCCTGCCGCGCCACCACCACCTTGGCCCCGCTCGGCGTGATGAATGCCAGCGAATGCCCCATCTGAAGTCGGTCAGTCGTGGTCACAAACTGCCACTGGCCATTGTCGTGATGGGCCGGATAAAGAAAGCGGCCCGCAATGGCCACAAACGACCCGTAACCGGCAACCAAACCACCCGCCATGGCCACGGTGGCCGTGTTTTTCAAGAAGCCACGCCGATCGTCGCCCGACGGCCGATCTGGCAGATGTTCGTCGGTCATGATTGCCTGTCTCCGGCGGGATGAGAAAACAAACGCTCGACGTTCCTTTCCGCCCTTCCGTCCGGCCGGCGTTCCAACGGGGGCCGAGCCTCTGCAAACAAAACGGCCCTTCGCGGCCTATCCCAACCGCAACCCACCGGTTTGCAGAGTCGCCCGTCCTACGGCACCCACAAGCTGAGGACCGCTTTCCGGGCCGGTTGCCTCGAAGTCGTTTTTTTCTTTTCGCGCACCGGCGCGATGCGCCTACCGGGATCAATCGAGTTTACCCGCGACGCAATTTAACGGCTCTTTAATGGATGTCAAGGTCTAGAATTGGAAACCTCGGCGTCCGGCGAGCCTCGCGCGCCCGCCTTGCCGCGAGTTTTTTTCGTCGGTGCGTTGTTCTCAATGCGTCTTGTTCTCGGCTCAGCTCGCCTGCGCCGCCACATAGGCTTGAAGCTGTGCGATGAACGGTTTGAACAAATGCGAATAGTCGTGCCACGTGCGCGACGTGATAAGGTTGCCGTCGATCACCACCGGCTCGTCGACATACAATCCGCCAAACTGCGTGATGTCCAACGCGCATTTGGCTACGGTCGTAGCGCGTCGTCCCTTCAAACAACCGGCCGCGGCTGCGATTTCGATGCCGTGGCACGTGACCGCCACCGGCTTGCCCGACGCAAAGAAGTGCCGCGTGATCTCCAACAAGTGCTCATCGTAGCGAAGATACTCGGGCGCCCGACCGCCCGAGAGAAATAGGCCGACATATTCTTCCGCCCGCACATCGCGAAACGCGACCGTGGCGCGGATGTGATACGATGGCTGCTCGCGCGTGATATCCCAGGGTATCGAGGCGTTGGGCGGAATCTCGTGCATCACGCCGTGATACCAGCGGGCCTCGGGCCCGGCCACCACGATGTCGAATCCATCCTCGGGCAAACGGAAGTATGGATACCAGGTATCCATCATCTCAGTCGCATCGCCGATGGGCATCAAAACTTTTGGCATCGCGCTGGCACCCGATTTGCTGCTCGGCTTTTCTGGTTCGTGTTCGGTTTCTGAGACCGCTGGCGCAGGCCATCACCGCAGGGGGCGCGGCTTGCCCAAGGCACCAGGGCCTTTCCATCACCAACCGGTCGGGCTGCTTGTTCGCCACCGCTCTGCGGTGCCGCATACAACCAGGCGTGCCGGAAGTGCGGACGTGCCGACTTCGTGCAAACCCAACACACTCGGCTGGCAAAAGCTTACCACGACGGGCCGCAGGCGCTAACCAACTATGTTCTCCCGACTTTTTTCCAGCTTCGAACACGCCCCCCTCACGCGACGTCGGGCCATGGTGTATCGCCGCGGTTTCGCGCTTTCCACACTCGTGCTGCTGGCCGAAACATGGCGGCTATGGACACCGCAAACGCTGTATCCGCAGGTGCCGTTTTTCGCATGGGCCGGTGCGCTGTCGCCGCTGCTCGATTGGCTCACTTTCGTGTCGATCGTCGTCTTGCTATGTGCCGTGTTGATCGTGCCCGAGCGGTGGTTGTCGTGGAAGCTGGCCTTGCTGCTGCTCATCTTCCCGTGGACCATGTCCATTTTGCTCGACCAGCACCGGCTGCAGGCATGGGCCTATTTCGCGTTGCTCGTCTCGTGCGTGCTGGCATGCGCCGACCGCGATCGAGAGTTTGCGCCGCTGCGGCTGATCGTGGTCGGCGTCTACTTCTTTTCAGCGCTTTCGAAGTTCGATTACACGTTCGCCCACTCGGTTGGTCAGCAGTTTCTCGGCGCGCTGGCGGGCCTGGTGGGTCTGTCGATCGAAGGGCTGGCTCCTTCGGTCCGCGTGGGGCTGGCACTCGTTTTTCCCACCATCGAACTGCTCGTGGCCGTGATGCTCTGCGTGCCCCGCGTGCGTCGTTGGGGCGTGGCGCTCGCGGTGCTCATGCATCTAACGCTGCTCGGCATTCTCGGGCCGTGGGGCTTGAACCACCACGGCGGCGTGTTGGTGTGGAACGCCTGGTTCATCGTGCAGGCGGTGCTGCTCTTCGGTCAGCCCCGTTTTCGATGGTGGCTGCTGCCCGAGGCCCATGTGGCCGACGTACCACCGCGCGAGCGGCGCTTGCCGGTCCGATTGGCCTGGACCGTGGCCATTGCGTCGGTCGTGCTGCCGCTGCTCGAACCGTGGGGCTACTTCGATCACTGGCCGGCCTGGGCCCTCTATGCCCCACGCACCAGTCGCGTGCTCGTGCTGCTTGATCGCGACGTCGTTTCGCGATTGCCGCCCGATGTGCGGCAGCACATACGCGACGATGATCCGCGCAGCCTGTGGGTTCGCTTGAAAATCGACGCCTGGTCGCTGGCCAGCCTGAAGGCGCCGATTTATCCGCAAGACCGCTTCCAGTTGGGCGTGGCCGAGGCCGTCGCGCGACGCTACGCCCTGCAAAGCGAAATCCGCGCCGTCTGGCTGTCGGCCGCTCAGCGCACCACCGGCCGCCGACATCGCGAAGTGCTGGTCGGACAAACCGCCATCGCCTCGGCCGGCAAACACTTCTGGCTCAACACGCACCCACGCGAAGCCCCCCAGAAGAACCAATAGCCGCAGTTCACGGGCATTGGGGCATCGCATCCGCCCGTTTCAGCCACCAAGGAGAAGCTGCGGAGAAAAACGGTGTTCGCCGCACCATACGGCGGCATTCGGTCCAAATGCCGCACCGCCGGCAAACGTGGCTCGCCGGGCAGGCATTGCACCTCGAGCCGCTGTCTGGCTGATTCGCGCCGGCCGTCACGTTATACTCGATGCGGCTTTTCTCGGTGCTTCGCTTCCGCGCCGTCGGCCCCTTTGGCATCGGCATGGCCAACGAAAACCGACAAACGGGAAACCTGCCGAGCCGCGATTCGACGCGCGGCGCGCGCCGTCTGAAAAGCCGCGCGGGGCTGGTGCGCCAGCGCGAATCTTTTTCACCTGGCTATTCGGCCGTCCGAGGTTGTCGTGCCTTCGGCCCGAAGGCGGACTATCCGGAAACGACCTGCAACGATGGAACCCGCTGAAAAACATGAGTCGGTCGTTGGCTACCTTTTGCCGTCTGCCGACCTTCTC
>WGDQ01000107.1 GCA_015493185.1 Planctomycetaceae bacterium | reverse complement strand
GAGCGTGGCCGCCAACTCAGCAAGCGCCTTGTCGGCCGCCGCGCCGTTGGCCAGCTCGCGGCGCAAACGCTCCAGGTCGCACGCCTCGTCAACATCGTAGCAAGGCGGCAGCTCGGCATACCGACAACCCGCGTCGTGCAGTCGCCCGATCGTCTGTTGCCATACCCGCTCGGTACTCCAGGCCACCCCCTGAAAAATCGGTGGCACGCACTCCGAAATACCCACCAAATAATACCCGCCGTCGGGCGTGGGCCCCAGCACCACCGGCGCATCGTCCAGGGCCGCAAATGCCTCGTCGATTCGTCCGGCCGGCAGCGTGGGGCTATCCGACCCGATCAGCAGCACCTTGTGATAGCCGGCCCGCAGTGCGTCGTCGAAGTAGCGCTGCATGCGCGCGCCCAAATCACCTTCGCCTTGCAACTCGAGCTGCCACGCAGCGCCCACCAACTCGGCAAACGCCTCACGTCGCTCGGGCGGGGTAAAACACACCACGCACCGCTCGGCCCTTCCGGCCAAACGCCGGACCAGGCAACGTACGAACCCCTGATACACACCGCTGGCCGCATCATTGCCAATGCTCGCCGCCAACCGCGTTTTCACGCGGCCCGGTCCCCAGTACTTCGCAAACATGCCCAATTGCCGCTTCACTGGCCAGTTCCCTACCTGCTGCCATCCGTCGCGCTCAACAAACGATCGAGCAGCAAACGATCGACCCGACCGCGAAATCGCTCCTTGCCGTCGATCACCACGACGGGAATTTGCTCTCCGTAGCGACGTTGCAACTCCGCATCGTCGTCGATGTCGATCTCCTGCGGCTCCAGCCCCGCATCGAGCAGCACCTGTTTCGCTTCGTCGCACAGGTGGCAACCGCGCCGCGTGTACAACTCGACCAACCGCTTCGGCACGCACGCCTGTCGCCGGCCGGCCGGCCGCTTCGGCCCTTGTTGCTTTTGCCGCCGCCGCGCGTGCCACCAACCGAACATTGCGATCGCCTCACTCACCAAAACGTCCGATCCGCTCTCGACGCATCACATCCGGCAGCCGTTCCAGAGCCGTGCGCCGCGTTGCACGATCGCCTCAACATACCATGCAAACCATCCTGCGCGATCCGGGCGCATGTCCGCTCAAGAACGGTGGGCATTTGGCTCGTGTCAGCCTGGCACACAACCGCTGCAAGAGTTGCACATGGCCGCCGGCGCGCCTTGGCAACCTGGACAAGGGCCAACCCATCCGCACATCCGCAAAGAGCCGCCCCATCCGCAATTCCGCAAAGAGGCAGTGCGGCGTTTCCCGTGCCGGCCACGCTCCGGCCACGCGCAACAGGGCAGGGGGGATGTTTGCCAATTGTCTCCGATGCCAAGGCGATATCTTTATCTTCAAATGTCTCAAATGTCGCCCACCATCGCCGCGCCGCACCTTGGCAAGTTACAGTCGCCCTACAATCGGCAAAACACAGCCTCGCCGCCCCTTGCAGCCGGGCAACGCTTCGCCAACGTCCACCCTTTTACGGGGGTTCAAGTCGCCGAAAACCGGGGGCCATTCGTTCCTTCGACCGTCGCGGTCGGGTATGATACTAGATAGGTATCGATAGCGTCTGCCGCGGTGTCTGAGACACATATCCTACTGCGTTTTTCGCGTTTCCCGACTTCTTCACTCATCGCCTCACACGCGGCACGCGAAACCAATCCGACCTCGCTCGGCAGACACCGGGCCATTCCGCCCCACTGTCAGACCCTCGGTTCCAGCAATCGGTCGAACCACGTCGCGCGGCATCGCCAATCAGCCGATTGGCCCCCCTCGGGCGAGCGGCGGAAAATGTGAGTTTTCGACGAAATTACTTTACCTTTCGCCTGGGTGGCTGGTATGCTCCCAGGCGCAGAGAAGATCCATTCGCATCGCGCCGCACGCAACCGGCCCGCTGGGCACCGTGCCGCCGACTTGCGATTGGGCCAATTCACCGCTGGCGACGCGCCGACCGTCGCCCAACACGATGCCGAAACCCTCTTTGAATACGTTCTTGGAGTTGGTTGCCAAAAGCGGCCTGATCGATCAGGAAAAGCTTTCGGCGGCCACCACCGCGCTGCGCGATGCGGGCGGCCGCTGGCAAACCGATGATGCCAAAGTGGTCGCCGATCATCTTGTCGAGCAGGGGCTGCTCACCACCTGGCAGGCCAACAAACTGCTCGACGGCCGCTACAAGGGATTCTTCCTCGGCAAATACAAACTGCTCGGCCATTTGGGCACCGGCGGCATGAGCAGCGTTTATCTGGCCGAGCACACGCGCATGCAACGCCGCGTGGCCATCAAGGTGCTGCCGCAAAACCGCGTGGAAGACGCCTCGTATCTCGAACGATTCACCCGCGAGGCCCAGGCCGTCGCCGCCCTGTCGCACCCCAACATCGTGCACGCCTACGATGTCGACAACGACGGCAACGTGCACTACCTCGTCATGGAATACGTCGAGGGCCGCGATCTACAGCGGCTCGTTAGCCAGGAAGGCCCGCTACCGTATCCCTTGGCCGCCGACTACATCGCCCAAGCCGCCGAGGGGCTCGCCCATGCCCACGAAGCCGGCCTGATCCATCGCGACATCAAGCCGGCCAATCTGCTGCTCGACACCAAGGGCACCGTCAAAATCCTCGATCTGGGCCTGGCCCGCTTCTCGGCCGAAGACGAAACATCGCTCACCGTGGCCAACGAAGAAAACGTCTTGGGCACGGCCGATTATCTGGCCCCCGAACAGGCGATCAACAGCCACCGCGTCGATGCCCGGGCAGACATCTACAGCCTTGGTTGCACGCTCTATTTCCTGCTCACCGGCCACCCACCGTTCCCTGAGGGCTCGCTCGCCCAGCGGCTCTTGATGCACCAGACCAAACAGCCGGCTTCCATCTACGACGATCGCCCCGACGCGCCGCCCGGGTTGGTCGAAATCTGCGAGCGCATGATGGCCAAGCGGCCCGAAGATCGTTACGCCTCGGCACTCGAAGTTCGCGACGCATTGCAGCAGTGGCAGGCCAGCCAGAGCAGTTGTTCGCGACTCACCCGCGTGCTGGCAGCAGCCGAGCAAACCAAGCTCGCCAAGGGTTCTTCCTCGTCCGACACGTTGCAACTCGCTGACGACGACCCCACACCGCATCCCGGCGCCGCTGCGACCGGACCGCGACGGACCTACCCGCCGAAATCACCCGCCGGCGACACCGTTTCCAACTACGATCAGGAAACGGTCAGCGGCTCGCCCCCCAAATCACGACAATCGCAAAAGGGCCGTCCCAAAAGCGATTCGTCGGTTCTCTCGCGGGAAGGTCCGCCCTCGGGCATCGGCACCTCGTCGTCCGGCAGCCGACGCGGCAGCGGTTCATCCAGAGTGCTCGGCGGCTCCAAATCCGGTGCCCGATCGGCTTCGTCCATCGGCTCGAAGGCGGGCAAGTCGTCGGTCGGCAAAAGCGGGCCCGGCTCCTCTGCCGCGCGCCATTCCAGCTCGGGCGTGATCAAGAAAAAGAAACCCGCACAGCCAAGCCCGTCCGAGTTGGACAGCCTGCTCGAGGAAGTCGACGCCACGCCGGCGGCCGCCTCATCGTCTGGCTGCAAACTCTCGGTGGTCCGCCCTAAGAAGAAACCGTCCTCTTCGGGTCTCAGCAGCACGAAAAAGCTGTGGCTCGCCATCGCAGCCGGCGTGGTGCTCATTTTGCTAGTCGCCGCGGCCTCGTGGATCGGCTACTACGTGCTGATCGACTGGGAAAGTATCGGCCGCTAGGGCATCGCTACGGTCGGATCGCACCGCACCGCTTTTCCGGCCACCTGGACAGAAACTGCCCCTCACGCGGCAATCCGCCAATGTGCGTGGCCTTCTCGTTGCGTTGGCGCCGTTGTTCTTGGCGGCCGGCTTTCTTATCTTCGCCCTTCTTTTCCCCGCTTCCTTGTTCTGGCCGATTTTCTTCTGCTCGGCTTGCTTTGCTTCGCGCTTGCTCACGCGTTCTC
>WGDQ01000106.1 GCA_015493185.1 Planctomycetaceae bacterium | reverse complement strand
GGGCAGCTTGCTAAGACGGCAGCCGAACTGGTCCAACGCGGTTACGACGTCGCGGCACGCGTGGCCGACATCACGCGCCCGGGCGATGTCGACGAACTGCTCGACTTCGCCATTCAGCAGCACGGGCGGCTCGACGTACTGGTCAACAATGCCGGCATGTCATCGCGCGGCGCACTGGTCGAGACGACCAGCGAGGTGTTTCGCGCGTCGTTCGAGCTCAACCTGATCGCATTGGCCCAGGTCACGCGCGCGGCCATTCCGCATTTGCTCGAAACTCGTGGGCACGTGGTGAATATCGGTTCGCTGGCCAGCAAAGCGGCCGGACGCTTTCTCGGTCCGTATCCGGCGGCCAAGCATGCCGTGGCCGCTTACAGCCAACAGCTTCGGCTTGAGCTGGAGCCTGATGGGTTGCACGTTTTGCTGGTCTGCCCGGGGCCGATCGCCACGGAGCAATCGCCTGAAGAGCGTTATCGCGATCAACTGGCCGGCTTGCCAGAAAACGCGCGGCGGCCGGGCGGCGGCGTGAAAACACGACGCCTCGACCCCGATGCGTTGGCTCGCGATATCGTTCGCGCCTGTGAGCGACGCCAGCGAGAACTCGTTCGCCCGGCCAAGGCGCGACTGCTGTTCGTTCTTGCCCAAATGTCGCCGAAGTTGGGCGACTGGCTGGTGCGGAAAATGACGTGAGTGCCAGCCAAATCTTGCACGCGTGGCAGGACGACAACGTCGAGCGCGCCCCTGCGCGACCGTTGCACGGCTGCCAGTTTGCACGACAGCCAACCGTGTCTTGCGATGCTTGTACGGGCTTCTTGTCGTTTCACACTGTTTTCCGCACATTTTCGACAGGCGCTATTTTCGTCAGTCAGCCGAAAGCACAGAGCCGCCTTCAAGTTGGCGGGGGCGATGCTTGAGTCGTAGCCACGTGGTTTCTACGATGTAGCTTCCTCGACGGTCGTTTGCCCGGCGTCGTTGCGGGCAAGAGTTCACGCTGTGGCGGCCGCGCGACTCACTTGGTGCGGAAACGACGAAAACTTGTGCCCGCTGTCGTCTTTGCTTTGAACTTCTCCGATTCCCGTGTCACGGTCCCCTCGCGATGTCGAAGCTTTTTCAAAACGCATTTTTCGGTCAACGAGTTTTGGGGCTGCTTCTCGTTGGGGTGATCTCGGCCTTGCTGGCGGTTGCGGCTCGGGCTGCGACCGTCGAGCGGCAACCGCCCAACTTTGTCATTATTTTCGCCGATGACCTCGGATACGGCGATCTTGGCTGTTATGGTCATCCGACCATTCGTACACCCCGGCTCGACCGCATGGCCCGAGAAGGCATGCGGTTCACGCAATTTTATTCCGCCGCGTGCGTCTGCACGCCGAGCCGTGCGGCACTTCTGACGGGCCGCCTGCCGATTCGCAGTGGAATGTGTCACGATCGCTACCGTGTGCTGCGGGCCACGGCCACTGGCGGCATTCCGGCCGATGAAGTGTTACTGCCCGAGTTGCTGCGGACCCGAGGCTATGTGTGCGCCTGTATCGGCAAATGGCATTTGGGCAGCGTTCCCGAGTATCTGCCTCTGCGGCACGGTTTCGATCGCTTTTTTGGTTTGCCCTATAGCAACGACATGGGGCACATCAATGCCTGGGGAAAAACCAACCAGGCCGCCATTCGCCGCGGAATTCCACCGCTGCCGCTGTACGATAACCTTCGGGTTGTCGAGACCGAGCCCGACCAACGAACGCTGACGCGTCGTTACACGGAAAAATCGATCGAATTCATCCGCCAGGCGGTTGCTGCCGGCAAACCGTTTTTTCTTTATCTGCCGCACTCCTTCCCGCACGTTCCTTTGTTTGCTGACCCCGAGTTCGCCGGCAAAAGTCGGCGAGGTCTTTATGGCGACGTCGTGCGCGCCATCGACTGGAGCACTGGCGTTATTCTCGACACGCTGCACCAATTGGGTGTGGCTGACAATACGCTGGTCTTTTTCACCAGCGACAATGGGCCCTGGCTCAACAAACGTGAACACGGCGGCTCGGCCGGCTTATTGCGCGATGGCAAGGGCAGCACTTGGGAAGGCGGCATGCGAGAGCCCGGCATCGCCTGGTGGCCAGGACATGTTCCGGCTGGTGTGACCACCGCAGCGCTTGGTTGCACCATGGATCTGTTTGTGACCTGTGCCGTCATGGCTGGTGCCTCGGTACCAACAGACCGTGTGATCGACGGATACGACCTTTCGCCGGTATTACTGCGAAACGAAGCAAGCCCTCGAAAAGAAATGTTTTTCTACCGAGGTACACGGCTAATGGCAGTTCGCCTTGGGCCGTGGAAAGCCCACTTCAAAACCCAAGCCGCGTATGGTCAGCGCGAGCCGCAGTCGCACGATCCGCCGTTGTTGTATCATCTGGAGCACGATCCCTCGGAGCGGTTCGATGTGGCCAAAGAACACCCCAAAATCGTGGCCGAAATCAAGGCCCTCGTTCAACGTCATCAATCGGAGTTGAAGCCTGCCCCTTCCCGGCTTGAGTAAGCAACACGGCGACACAACAACGCAGCGCCGGCACGGGCGATGCGATAGCGTCGCACGAAACGTGCCCTGAACGATGTTTCGACTTGAGCACACGTTGTTCGACCGGCCGCAGTAGGATCATGCTTTTGTTGCTCGATGCTTGGCTATAGCAGGCCGGCCGTTGGAGCCTAAGCGAAAACGCGGTGCTTGAAAGCCGGATTGCTACCCCCGAATTTCATTCGTTTCCCTGTCGCATAAAGAGGAACCATCGATGGCCGCTTTTCCCGAAATTGAAGCGATCCGATTCGAAGGCCCCGATTCGAACAACCCGCTGGCCTTTCATCACTACAACGCCGATGAGGTCGTTGAAGGCCAGACGATGCGAGATCATTTGCGGTTCAGCGTTGCGTATTGGCACACCTTCCGCGGTACGGGCGCCGACCCATTCGGGGCACCCACGATGCAGCGCCCATGGGAATCGGGCGACGACTCGCTCGAAAACGCGATCCGGCGCGTGCATGTGGCTTTCGAATTCATGGAGAAACTAGGCGTACCGTTCTATTGCTTCCACGATCGCGACATCGCACCCGAGGGCGACACGCTGGCCGAGACAAACCGGCTGCTGGACGAAGTGGTGAGCGTATTGAAACAAGAGCAAGAGCGAACCGGCATCCGGCTGCTTTGGGGAACGGCCAACCTTTTCAGTCATCCGCGCTACGTTCACGGGGCGGCCACCAGCCCCAACGCCGAGGCATTCGCTTACGCAGCGGCTCAGGTGAAAAAAGCAATCGAGATCACCCACGAATTGGGCGGTCAGAACTACGTGTTCTGGGGCGGGCGCGAAGGCTACCAGACACTTTGGAATACCGACATGCGGCGCGAGCTGGACCATTTGGCCCGCTTCATGCACATGGCGGTCGAGCATGCGCAGGCGATCGGGTTCCAGGGGCAATTCTTATTCGAGCCAAAGCCCAAGGAGCCCACCAAACATCAATACGATTTCGACGCCGCAGCGTGCATCAATTTTCTTCGCACCTACGGTCTGGAAGACCATGTGAAGTTGAACATCGAAACCAACCACGCCACGCTCGCCGGGCACACAATGCAGCACGAGCTCGAGTACGCCGCCATGCAGGGCTTCCTCGGGTCGATTGACGCCAACCGTGGCGATCTGCTGCTCGGCTGGGACACCGATCAGTTTCCGACAGACATTTACCTCACCACGCGATGCATGCTCACCATTCTCAAATATGGCGGGCTTGCACCGGGGGGCATCAATTTCGATGCCAAGGTTCGCCGCGAAAGCTTCGAGCCGATCGATTTGTTCTATGCCCACATCGGCGGCATGGACGCCTT
>WGDQ01000105.1 GCA_015493185.1 Planctomycetaceae bacterium | reverse complement strand
CTCCTTGATTGCGGCCGAGCAATGTCAGGGAATACGAGCAAAAAGGCAAAACGAGCCTGCCTGCCCCGAACGCCGCCGACATTCGCAGGCCATCCAGCGACGGCATAGCCAAGACATCCAACGACAACTTCGCTGCTGCGAGAACCGGTGCGTCGGGGGGTGATTCTGGTGTGTGCGTGTGGTGGGTAGGAATGCGGCTTCGGCCCCGCAACGTGCAAAGCACCGTCGAAGCACAGCCGCAAGAGGCCCCGTCAATTTCGCACCCGGCAGCGTCGCGTGTCAAGAAAAAAATTGCAGCCCCATGTGCCGGGCGCCCGGCAAAGCTGCACCGCGCCGCAACGCTCGTTTCTCCGGCTCCGCAGGTACGGCACGACCACAACAACCAGCGCAGCAGGGCCTCGCAACTGTCGAGTTGCTTGCGAAACAACGCCGTCAACGGGCGATCGCGCTGCCGACCGGGAAGCCGAACAGGGCGCCCCTGGCGCTATCGACAGACGGGCCTATTCGCCCAACAGCCGCTTGGCGTCGAGTGCCTCGGGCGGCAGCTCTTCTTCGCCGGTTTCCTTCTTGATCTCTTCTTTGTTCTTGTCCAGGAAGGTTTGAAGCTGCTCTACCAATTCTTCCTTCGACATTTTGGAGTAGTCGACCGCCGGTCCGCTATTGGGGTTTTCGGCGGCCTTGCGGCGCAGCTCTTCGATCAGGCGGATTTCTTCTTTTCGGTTCTCGATCGACTCGTTCAAGGCCGTTTCGTAGTCGCTTACGCCGCAGCCGGCGAAAGAGACCGCAAACGCGCCCACCATCGTGGCCACGCACGCCATTCGCCGAACAATCGATTTGTGCTTGGTTGCTTCCATCTTCTCGTGCCCTGATAATGTGAGCCGTATGGTTTCAGTAATCGAGTTTCAGTAATCGTATGGTTTCAGTGATCCGGCCTGCTTGATCGGCTTCGCGGGGCGAGCGGTTGGCGGCCACCGTTGTTCGCAGCCTGCGCAACGTGGCGCCGTTCATCTCCCCCCATGCTGGTCGATCGGCCGGCAGCCGCACGCGCATACAATGCGCCGGCCTGAGTTCGTTGGGCGACTCTTTATTCGATTTTCGCCCGGGTTATCCAGCAACTCCCCAGCAACTCCATTGTCGGTCGCACGACGGGGGCGCGTCAACCAATCGGGCCGCTCGCCGGCCTGAACAAAACACTTGCAACACCGGCTCTCGACGAGCATGGAAGCGACCGTTGCCTCCCGTGCGATTGGTCGTGTTCTTGCGAGGGTGGTCGAGCTGATAACGTTCCTGTGCGGCGGTGGTAATGCTCTTCTATGTAGCGGTTGCATCCTGAACGCCGAGTGCCCCGACACACTAGCTTTCAAACACCTTTTGGGAGTGTCATTCGTTGAAGCAGATCATCGCTGTGGTCAAGCCGTTTCTCGTTGAAAAGCTGCTCGACGCCTTGCAACGGGCCCCGCTCGAGGCCTGTAGCGTGTGCGAAGTGAAAGGCTATGGGCGGCAGAAAAACTACCTCGACGAGTACGAAGGAAGCGAGTACGGTCTGGCCTTCCTGCCCAAGGTCGAGGTCACGCTTTGGGTCGACGACGCACGGGTCGAAGAGATCATCCGCCGCATCGTGCAGGTTACGCGCACCGGTCGCATCGGCGACGGCAAAATCATGGTGTTGCCCGTCGCCACGGCAATCACTGCGCCCGACGAGGTGCAGGCATCGTCGCGTGGCCGCGAGAAGTAGCGCCGGTCGACCGACGTTTGCAGGCGGCGCGCCGCAGCGTGCTTTCCGATGCTTTCAGCGGGCCGCTTCGAGTTGCTGGTCGAAGATGTTGCGCGTTTGCCGGACAACATCTTCGAATCGCTGCCGCAGCGCTTCGCCCCCCGAGAAACCCAATACGGCTGCCAGCTTATCGCACTCGGCCGGGTCGGTTGGCAACTGGTCGCGGGCGTTGGGGTTCATGAGCCGCAGGCGAGATTCCAATGTGCGGAGCCAGCGGTAGTTGTTTGTCAGCGCCTCGAAATCGGCCTCGGGCAGGTAGCCCGCGCGGTGCAGCGCGGCCAGCGCATCGAGCGTGTTCGGGGCACGAACCGAGGGATCGTCGCGGCCGTGCTTCAGTTGCAAGGTTTGCACCAGAAACTCGGTGTCGACCAGGCCTCCCGGCCCCCGCTTGATATCGAACGGCCCTGCGGTTTCTTCCAACCGGCGGCGCATCTGGCGAATGGCGTCGACGTTGTCCGCCTTCCAACAGGCACCGTAAGCTGCTTCGGCCACCGCATGCATGGTTCGTTCGGCGGTTTCGGCATCGCCGTAAACCACCCGGGCCCGACAAAGCGCCTGCCGCTCCCAAAGCTCGCCCTGCTGCTGGCTGAAGTAACGCACCAGGGCCGGCAGGCTCGTGGCCAGCGGTCCGCTCCGCCCGGTCGGGCGCAGTCGGGCATCGATCTCGTACAGCCGCCCGTTCGGCCCCAGATGCGTGGCCACCTTGATGATGCGTTGCCCCAGTTCGCTGAAAAAGTGCTGGTTGGTCGTCACCTCGGCGCGGCGATTGGTCGGGCGCGTCGAGCCATCGGCGTCGAACAGAAAAATGATGTCCAGATCGCTGTGGTAGCTCAGCTCGCGGCCGCCAAACTTGCCGAGGGCCAGAATCGCGAACGGGCAAGGTTGCCCCTGGCGCGGACCCACACCGATCGTGGGCCGGCCCAACCGTTCAACAAGCCGCTCGTATTCCCGCTGCGTGATTTGCTCGAGACACGCCTGAGCCACGTCCGACAGGGCGCCGGTGGTGGCCTGAATGTCGTCTTTGCCCAAAATGTCGCGCACGCCCACGCGAAGCACCTGCGCGTTTTTGAAGCTGTGCAGAATCGGGTCGAGGTCTTCGGCGCCGCGGCAGAGCTCGGCCAGCCGCTGCCGCAGAAAATCGAGCGTCGGCAGCTTGTTCAGCACAAGGCTATCCATCAGCTCGTCGATCATGCCGGGGTTGCTCGTCAAAATGCCCGACAGATAGGGGCTCGATGCGCACAGCTCGACGTAAAGCCGCAGGGTGGGCGGATTGGCCTGAAACAGCTCCCACAGCACGCCCTTGCCGCCGAGCGAATCGCTCACCCGCCCCAGTTGCACCAGCGTGCCATCAGGGTCGGGCGTGGCGGCAATCGATTCGAGCAACCGCTTGGCGATCGCCGCCAGAAAATGGCGACACCGCCGGCTGGACAAAAAGCGAATGCGCTCTTCGGCCAATCCCATCAAGTGTTCGTAGGCGAGCTGCGGATCGCGAAAGCCATACTTGCCCAGCACACGTTCGATTTGTTCTTCCGACACATCGGGGGCCAGCACTAGGTCTACCTCGGGTTCGGCTTCCGCCTCATCGCCAAACGCCTCGTGCAGCAGGAAATTGAGAATCTTGCGGTTCAAGCGCGTGCACTGCCGGTAGTCGTGCTCGAACTGTTCGACGGCCGGCTTTCCGGCACGGTCTTCGTAGCCCATTCGCCGTGCCAGGCGGCCCAGCTCGTCGCGGTCGGCCGGCAGCAAGTGTGTTTGCAGGCCGAACATGATTTGCAAACGGTGCTCGATCTTTCGCAGAAAGCGGTAGTTTTCTTCCAGCACGCGCCGTTCCGAGCTGAGCAGGCATCCGGCCGATTCGAGTCGGGCCATTGCTTCGAGCGTGTTGCCCGTTCGCACGTCGGGCAGTTCGCCTCCGTTGAGCAACTGCAAGAACTGGATCGAAAACTCGATGTCGCGAATGCCGCCGTGTCCGGTTTTCACCTCGCGGTCTTCTTCGCCCTCGCGAATGGTCCGCTCTTCGATGCGCCGTTTCAGCGATTTGATCTCGGCGATGTCGGCCATTGTGAGATAGCGACGGTAGATCCACGGTTCCAGTTCTTTCAAGAAGCGGCGGCCCAGTTCCAGGTCGCCCGCGATCGGGCGGGCCTTGATCAGCGCCTGCCGCTCCCAGGTGCGGCCGAACGTGTCGTAGTACTGAAGCGCGCTGCCAACCGTGGTGACGGCCGGTCCCTGGCTGCCCGAGGGACGCAATCGCAAATCGACCCGCCACACGTCGCCCAGTTCCGTGTTTTCGGTCAGCAGTTTGATCAGCCGCCGGGCGAGCCGTTCGAAAAACTCGCGATTCGTCGTCGGTCGGGGGCCGTCGGTGGTGCCTTCGTGGTCGTAGAGCAGAATCAAATCAATATCGCTCGAGTAGTTCAGCTCCACACCACCCAACTTGCCGAGCGCCAGCACCGTCAATTGCGCCACGTCGCCGTTGGGCCCGCGCGGCACGCCGCGTTCGCTTTCAAGGCGTTGTCTGGCGACGCGCAGGGCCGCTTCGACCAACGCGTCGGCCAGATAGGAAATTTGCGCCGTCACCGTTTCCAGCGGTTGCTTCAGCACAATGTCGCCATAGGCGATGCGCAACATCTCCCGGTTTTTTAGCCGTCGCAGGCTGGCCGCGGCGGCCCGCTCGTTGGGCTGCGCCGCCACTTCGGCCGATAGCTCTTCGACGAGCACCTGGCGCGCCGCCGGCGCGCCCTCGGTGAGCCGCAGCAGATCGTAGCTTTCAGGATCGCGAATCAGTACGTTGCTGAGCTGCTGACTCGTGGAAAAAATTTGCAGCAGAATCGGCAGGGCCTGCCGGTCGCGGCTGAACAGCGAACCCAGCGAAAGCGGATTGCGGGCGCAGGCGATGAACTTCTCCAAGTTGTTCAGCGCCATATCCGGCGCCGGCGAACGCGGCAAATGCTCGGCCAACTGGTCGCACATATCGGCCAGCAGATCAAGCGTGATGCCTGCGGTGGCCATGCCCACCAGATTCACATGGGCGCGGTCCACATCGTCCACGCCGCAGCGGCGCAGCCACGATGCGGCCTGTTGTCGATCGTCCAGAAAAACGCGCAGTTGCTCGATCTGCATGCCAGAGGTTCCGGCGCATGGCTGCTGCCCGCGCTACGTCGGCTATGCCTGATTCAACGTTGTAAGCCTACACCTGCAACTGGAACACCTCCGGGCCAGCGTGCTGCGTGACAACCGAGCCGAAGAGAGTGAACCCATTGACGTCGTAAATGCGTACCGAAACGAGCTGGCCGATCTGGCGCGGCGTGCCGTCGAAAACCACGATCCGATCGCAGGGCGTGCGGCCGGTAAGTTGCACCACGTGGCCCTCGACCGCTTCGACATCGACACCCTGTTTCCGAGCCGCCTTGCTCGGCCCTTCGACCAGCACTTCCACTTCATGACCGATCAGCGGTCGGTTCAGCTCTTCGCTAATTGCGTTTTGCACGGCCAGCAGTTCGTTGTTCCGCCGCCGCTTCACCTCCTCGGGCACGTCGTCGTCGAGCCGCTCGTAGGCCTTGGTGTTGGGCCGCGGGCTGTATTTGAAAATAAAACTGTTCTTGAACCGCCCCTGGCGAACCAGCTCGACGGTTTGCCGGAAATCGTCTTCCGTTTCACCGCAAAAGCCGACAATAAAGTCGCTGGTCACGGCCGCCTCGGGCACGATTTCGCGAATGCGCGCCAGCATGTCGCGGTATTCGGCCACCGTGTAACCCCGCTTCATCCGGTGCAAGATACGGTCGGAACCGCTTTGCGCCGGCACGTGTAGGTACGGCATCACTTTGGAAAGATCGCGCACCGCCGTCAAAAGATCGTCGTCCATGTCGCGGGGGTAATTGGTCACGAATCGTAGGCGATCGAGTCCGTCGATCGTGTGCAGCCGATCGAGCAAATCGGCCAGGCGCCATGTGCGGCCGCCGTCGTGGTGCTGGTAGCTGTTGACCGTTTGCCCCAGCAACGTGACTTCGCGGCAACCTTCGTCGACCAGCCGACGCACTTCAGCCTCGATGTGTGCCGCCGGCCGACTTTGTTCGGGCCCGCGCACGCGCGGCACGATGCAATACGTGCAAAACTTGTCGCACCCGATCATGATCCGCACATAGGCCTGATAGCGGTTGGGCCGCATCTGCGGATCGCGCAGTGGGTCGTAGCTTTCGAAGCTCTGCTGCACCTCGTCGCGCGAACCGCTTTTACGATCAAGGCTCACCTCGAGTTGCGGACCCGCACCGGCAGCGATCTTGTCGAGCAGTTGGGGTATTTGATGCAGTTGGCCGGGGCCCACCACCAAATCGACAAACGGGGCCCGCTCGAAAATAAGCCGCTGATCCTTTTGCGCCATGCAGCCCATCACGCCGATGATCTTGTCGGGGTGATGCTCCTTGGCGTGCTTCAACCGCCCGAGCGCGCTGTAGATTTTGTCTTCGGCATGCTGACGCACGCTGCACGTATTGAACAAAATCGTGTCGGCCTGGCGCGGATGATCGACCAACTGGTAGCCCGCCTTGCGCAGCGTGGCCACAACCAGCTCGCTATCGAGCATGTTCATCTGGCAGCCGACCGTTTCGATATACAATCGCTTGGGCATCTGGTTCGGATGTCTCCTTGGTGGTGTG
>WGDQ01000104.1 GCA_015493185.1 Planctomycetaceae bacterium | reverse complement strand
GTCAGGTACCGCGTCGCGCGGGGCGAAGGAAAAGCCACACGCAGCGATCGAAGCCGAGTGCTGTCGCGTCGGCCCGGTTGCTTCGGCCCGAGTCGTGCGATGCGGCGGCCGAGGGGGGTTGGGGCTCTTGCGGCATTGCTCGCAGGCGGCGCGTGGCGATGGGATACGACCCTGGGTTTTGCGCCGGCTGAGTGCGGAGGGCCGGGATCGTTCTGACATGAACGGTCCGCGGATCGTTGCGCCTCGGCGCGATCGCAATGCGGCGTGCTCGGGGGCACGTAGCGACACACTCGGGCGTTACACCGTACAACTGCCGTTTTCTGAATCAGGCGCTAACGCGGAGCATTGGCCCCTTGGCGGCTTCGCTCAGCATTTCGAGGTGGCGGCGCATTTGCTGGGCCGCGGCTTCGCCGTCGCCGTGCGCCATGGCTTCGACCATGGCGCGGTGCTGGTTGTGGCACTCGGCAATGTCGATGTCCGGGTGCATGAGCAGCGATAGCATGGGGGCGAAAAGCACTTGCAAGGCATCGGCCAGAATCGAGTTGCCGCAGAGGCGCGTGAGACGCAAATGGAAGTGCAGGTATTGCTGACGCCACGCCTGCGGATCGTCGAGGCATTCGGCCTCTTTCTGCACAACCGCCTCGAGCGATGCCAGCTCGTCGCGGGTCATACGCCGCGTGGCAAGCTGCACCACGGCGGGCTCGAGCACGCTGCGGGCCTCGACAACCTCAGAAAGGTTGTTGGGCATATCCGGCTCGTAGGCCGGGGCCTCGACCAGCACGGCAAGGAAGTTGGGTTCGAGGAACGTGCCGCCACCCTGCACGCGTCGCAAAGCCCCTCGCTGGGCAAGCCATTGCAACGCGCTGCGCAGCGTTGGCCGGCTGACGTTGAGCCGCATGGCCAGTTCGCGTTCGGGCGGAAGGCGATCGCCTTCACATAGCCCCTGGGCAACAACATAGTCGCGCAGTTCGCGCAGAATGAGCGTGGTGAGGTTGGTACGGCATACCGGTGCCGGTCCATGCGCACGATTGTCGGAAAGCATACTCAAGGTGCACTCTCTTCGCGTAGAATGGGCCTGCGGAACGCTAAACGTTGCGGAGCGTTCCCGGGAAAAAACGTTAGACGAGGCAAGCGGCACCGCCCGCAATGAGCCCGCTGCGGGGCATCGCGCGCCATGCATCCGTCCCACACATCCCTCGTCGCGCAAGGCCGCGGCATCCCAGAACTCGCGGCACGAAAACGTTCTGTCCGCGCCGGCAAATGTATCGTTGCGTGCCGTCGCGATGGCGGCTCGCGAAATCTGCCCACGAGCCGCGTTTCGTTGCTCCCAGCGATTGAGTCGTGTTCCCACGTGTCGCAACGATACCCCCATTGTAATTCAGCTTTCGATAGGGTCTAGAAAAATTTCCACTCCTCGGGGAGATGAAAAAAGGGAGCAGGTCGCTCGGCTGCGTTTTGGGCCGCCGGCCCCGAGGTTTTTCGTTGTTTTCCAGAGGACGATTGCCCCCGGCGCGGGGCGGAAACCAACATTTTTCGCCGCGTCGCCGGGTTTTCCGATTGCGCCGGAAACCGCCCCGGTAGTTTGCGGGCCGCACATCTCGGCACATTGCCGGTTATCGGGGCGCGTGGAGCGATCCTTTTTTGTCGCTTTTCCAAGAAGGCCGGTTTTCCAAGGAAAGCGGCAAACAGGCCAACGATGCAATTCATCTACCTGCCGGGGAGAGAATGTGAAAATGCAGCCCAATGCCCCGGGGGTTTCACGAGTCGCCGATTTGCGGACTTTTCGTGGATGCCTGTCCGCGTACGGATGGCGGATGGCGTCGGAGCGAGACGGGAAGCGGCGCCGTTGACGCCGTGGTGGCGATGCGGGTATGCACAGGGGGCGGCCGCGGCGGGGCATCGTCATCTGGCTAAGAAAGTGCCTTCACGCCAGCGGCCTCGTCTGGCCAAAGAAAGGGAGGCCGAAGATGGGTTTGCTGCCGGATCACTCGAACATCGGAAAGGCAGGTCGACCGTGAGTCGATTCGCTGAACGTCGTGAGCGCTTGTGTCGGAAATTTCGGGCAGGTCACATCGACGCGCTGCTGGTTACGAACTTCACCAACGTGACTTACCTGAGCGGTTTTACCGGCGACGACAGCTTTCTGATCGTGTCGCGCGAGGGCGACGTGATGGTGAGCGACAGCCGGTTTGAGGAGCAACTGGCTGTCGAGTGTTCCGATCTACGCGTGGAGATACGCCGAACAGGACAAACGATGG
>WGDQ01000103.1 GCA_015493185.1 Planctomycetaceae bacterium | reverse complement strand
CCGCAGAAGTGCAAGAAGTGCAAGAACCGAGACGCTGGTTCAAAGAGATCGCAAAACGAAAAAAGCCGCCGCCGGAGGGCCCGAATCGCTCCGGCGACAGCTTTCGAAAACCTGTTGAGGCACCTTTGTGCCCGAGGCGTATTGGCGGGGCACAGCCAACACGCGGCCCGTTGGCTGCGTCGACCGGCCGCGCGGCTGTTCGCCTTTACCAGCTACCCCCCCCGCGCCGGCGGGGTGCCACTCCCTTCACAAGGAAAGCCGTCGGGGGACGGGCGTGATTCCCGCGTGGTCGGGCATTCGCCGGGCTTCGTGCATCGCCTGCGTCCCCGGTCGGGGCCTGGCGCGGCCACTGGACCTGTTCAACCGCGAGCCGCGTCAAGGGCCTCTTGAAGTCGTGCCTTGGGCTGCACGCCAACGAAACGCTCAACAACGTCTCCGCCCTTGAAAATCATCAGGGTGGGAATACTGCTCACGCCATAGCGGGCGGCAACGTTCTGGCTATCGTCGACATTCATCTTGCCCACTTTGACGCTGCCGGCATACTCCGAGGCCAGCTCTTCAACCACGGGGGCAATCATGCGGCACGGCCCGCACCAAGGAGCCCAAAAGTCCACCAGCACGGGCACCGGCGACTTCAAAACCTCTTGATCGAAATTGTTCTCGGTGAACTCGATTACTTGAGACATCGGTTCACGCTCCTTGCATCATCGGGGGGAAGGGAGCCACGCAAACGGCTGTTCGCATGGCGGGAGGGGAAAAGGATAACGATAAAACGAAATCCAGCCGCTCGCGCGGCTGTTCGGGAATTATAGGGTTCCACCAACCCGAGTCAACGAATAGCAGCGAACCTGGGGAATCGGCAACCACCCCTTTCTCGGCAGAACGTCGCGGGCCAAAATGACGTTCGCGCGTGTCGGAAGCCCCCGAAGCCGCGCCGTTTGGGCCCACGTGCGATACGACCGCGAAAGCGACAGGGCCCGTGCTGACAACCAGCGTTTCAACGCGGCCGGTACGCACATTTGTGTGTTTCTTTTTTCAGTTTCGGCCGCGCTGGCCGCGTTGGCCGCATTGCAATGCCCCCTAGAGTGCGCGTCCTCGGGACGATCTCAAAAACTCATGAAAGGTGTCGACCGATGAGCGAAGCAACCGAAACAACGATGGCCTGCTACCTGGTGGAACTAGACGACCAGGGCCGTGCGCATGGTCGGCCCACTTCCCAACCGCTCGACGCGCTGCCCGAGGGCGATGTGTTGATTCGCGTGGCCTACTCGTCTCTGAACTATAAAGATGCCCTTTCGGCCACCGGCAACCGTGGCGTCACGCGCCATTTTCCGCACGTGCCTGGCATCGATGCCGCCGGCACGGTGGTGGAAAGCCGATCACCCAAGTTTTCGCCGGGGCAAAAGGTGCTGGTCACCGGTTTCGACTTGGGGCAAAACACTTGGGGTGGTTGGGCACAGTATGTGCGTGTTCCATCCGGGTGGGTTGTACCGCTGCCTGAAGGGCTTTCACTGCGCGAAAGCATGATCTTCGGCACGGCGGGCTTCACAGCGGCCATGAGCGTAGAAGCGATTTTGCACCACGACGTCACACCCGAGTCGGGCGAGGTTGTGGTCACCGGCGCGAGCGGCGGTGTGGGCAGTCTGGCCGTAGCGATGCTGAGCAAATTGGGCTTTCGCGTCGTGGCGATCTCAGGCAAGCCGCACGCCCACGACTTTTTGCGTCAACTGGGGGCGGCCGAGGTCGCGGGGCGCGACACGGTAAATGACACGAGCGACAAACCCCTGCTTCGCGGTCGCTGGGCGGCCGCCGTAGATACGGTGGGCGGCAACACGCTGGCAACCGTGATCCGCAGCACGAAACACCACGCATGCGTGGCCGCCTGCGGGTTGGTGGGAGGCGTAGAAATGTCGCTGACGGTTTTCCCCTTCATTCTCCGTGGCGTTTGCCTTTGCGGAATCGATTCGGCCGAGTGGCCTATCCAGCGCCGTCCGGCCTTGTGGCAAAAGATGGCCGGCCCCTGGCGACCCAACGATCTCGAAACCCTGGTCGCCAAAACCGTAACCCTCGAACAGCTCGATGAGGTGATCCAACAAATCCTCAAAGGAGAAATCATCGGCCGCGTGCTGGTTCGCCCCGGCGACGAAAAAGCGACCGAACCATGACGGCAACCGGGCAGGACCGTTCGGCCGACACCAGCGAGACGATGAGCAGCCGCAGCCGTTAGGGACCGCACGGGCTCTCTTCACCGCGAGAGAAACCGCGCCGAACCGCGACACCAACGTGGGCCTGTTTTCGATCCACAGAGTCGCACCACTCTCTCCGACGTCGCGAGGTTGCCATGTACGAGATTTTCGAGCATACGGCCGACCTGGGACTGCGGATCCGTGCGCCGAGTCTCGAGCAGCTTTTCGCCGATGCCGGCCGCGCCCTGTTCTCGGTAATCGTCGCTCATCTCGACGCCGTGCGCCCGATCAAACGTCGGGAGTTTGCCGTAGAAGGCAACCAACGCGAATATCTGCTTGTCGATTGGCTGGACGAGCTGCTGTTTACGTTCGAAACCCAGCGGCTCGTCTTCGTTGAGTTCGATGTACGAATTGACGACGACGGACTACAGGCCACGGCCCGCGGCGAACCGTTCGATCCCGATCGCCATGGAACAGCTCATGAAGTGAAGGCCATTACCTACCATGCACTAAAGCTCGAACGCCGGCCCGACGGTTGGCTGGCCGAGGTGATTGTTGACATTTGATGCTGTGCCACGCGACCCGGCGTGACGCCATCCGACAGTACGTGCCCCGACATCGGACGCGGGCCGACGATTTGTACCGATTTTGCACCCGTGTACGGCAACAGTCAGGCGTTCTAAAGATTCGGCTGCCGAACGATTTGTTTCATCCCATGCTGGCAATTCGTATCGCACGCCCGGGCCACCGCAAATGCTTCACTCGTGCGAGGCCCACTCTGGATCGATGCGACCGGGCAATCGAACAACCGCCCGTGAAGGTACACGTGGCTCTATGAGAACAAAACCACGAGCCCCCACGGGAGTATTGTCTCAACGGGAGCACCTCTGACAGGTACGTTTCATCACTTTGGTGGTACAACAAACCTATCGGAAGCGGTGGGAGAGAAGAATATCTTGCCCACCGGCACCGGAGAGCGGCGAATCGCAGTCGTGAAAAACAGGGAAACACGAACGATGGGTACGCAACGCTACCAAGGCCCGCTGGAAAAAGTGAACGACTACTGCTGGCGCATTCCCAAAAGTTACAAGCCGGGAATGCGGGTCGACGGGTTGATCTATGCCGACGAGCAGTTGATCGAGCACATTCGCGAAGACCAGGCGCCTGAGCAAGTGGCCAACGTGGCGTTTTTGCCGGGCATCCAACGCGCCAGCCTCGCCATGCCCGATATTCACTGGGGCTATGGTTTCTGCATTGGCGGGGTTTGCGCCACCGACCCGAAGCAGGGTGGTGTGATTTCTCCTGGTGGCGTGGGTTACGACATCAACTGCGGCGTGCGCTTGGTGCGATCGAATCTTTCGCTCGACGATGTCGCACCCTACAAAGAGAAGCTCGTCGAAGAACTGTTTCGCCACGTGCCGGCGGGCACCGGACAGGGTGGAAAATACAAATTCACTCACGGCGAACTCGATCGTCTGATGCGCGAGGGTCCGCGTGCGTTGGGTCGCTGGGATCTGGTGACCGAAAGCGACCTGGCCCACACCGAGGCCACCGGTTGCCTCGAAGGGGCCGAACCGCAGAACGTGAGCCAGCGAGCCCACGAACGGGGAACCGACCAGTGTGGCACGCTCGGCTCGGGCAATCACTTCCTTGAAGTGCAGGTGGTCGACCGCGTATTCGATCAAAAGGCGGCGCAGGCCATGGGACTGGCCGAAGGCATGGTGTGCGTGATGATCCACTCCGGTTCGCGTGGGCTTGGCTACCAGGTTTGCGACGACGCCCTACGAATGCTGCGCAACGTGCCCGCCAAGTACGGCATTTCGCTGCCCGACCGGCAGTTGGCCTGCGCACCGATCGAAAGCCCCGAGGGCCAACATTACCTGGGTGCCATGCGGGCCGCGGCCAATTTCGCCTGGTGCAATCGACAACTGCTCATGTGGCAAACGCGCGAGTGCTTCGAGCGCGTGTTTGGCCAAACGTGGCAGCAACTCGGCATGACGCTGGTTTACGACGTGGCGCACAACATTGCGAAATTCGAGCGACACCGCGTAGATGGCGAGGAAAAAAACGTCTGGGTGCATCGCAAAGGGGCCACACGCGCCTTTCCCGCCCATCACCCGGAGGTGCCACCCTTGTTCCGATCGATCGGGCAGCCGGTCATCATCCCGGGCGATATGGGCCGCGCCAGTTGGGTGCTGGTCGGACAACCGGGCAGCATGGAACAAACGTTCGGGTCGGCCTGCCACGGAGCGGGGCGAACGCTCAGCCGCAAAGCCGCCGTGCGGCACGCGCAGGGCCGCCGAATCGACCGTGAACTGGCCCAAATCGGTGTGGTTGCCCGGGCACGCAGCCATCGTGGGCTGGCCGAAGAACAACCGGCCGCCTACAAAGACGTCGATCTGGTGGTCGAGGTGGTCGATCGTGCCGGGCTGGCGAAAAAGGTGGCCCGCATGCGGCCCATTGGCGTTATCAAGGGTTGAACCTCATCGGCCGAACGGGCGGCTGCGTGTTGCAAAATCCGCCGGCCAGCTGAAGGCAGCATTCAGCAACTCGGTCGCGCCCGCCGCGGGCATCTGCGAGAATTGTGAGGATATTCAGAGATCGGGCGATGCGGAGCCGGGGCGGTTTGGACCGTTCGCAAACCGAATGACTTTGTGTCAACGAACTGCTAAGCGTGGATCAAGGGCACGCCGTCGCGCGAACGATTCTTCGTCGCAGCCGCCGTTTTCGCCTCGTGCCTTTGCGTGCCGTTTGTTCACCACATTTTTACAGGAGGCCGACGAGCTATGTCTTGTTCCAAGGTGTTCCGCGACGTGCCATCCCATGGCCGGCTGGCCAGCGCCGTCTGGATCGCCGGGCTGTGGCTTGCCATGGCTTCGGCATTGCCGTTGATCGGCTGCGGTCCGAAATCCGCTTCGCCCACATCCAAATCGTACGACGAGGCTTCGCCTGTCAATCAAACCACGGGGGAAGGTACGATGATCGAAGTCACGAGTAAGGCGTTTGCCGACGGAGCGGCCATTCCGCGCCGCTACACCGACGACGGAGAAGATCTTTCGCCACCGCTAAAGTGGTCGGGTGGGCCGGAAAACACAAAATCGTGGGCCCTCATTTGCGATGATCCCGACGCCCCACGGGCCGAGCCCTGGGTTCATTGGGTCATTTACAACATTCCGGCGGACGTCTCTGGACTGGAAGAGGGCATTCCGCCCGTTGAAAAACCCGACAAACCGACCGGTGCCGTGCAGGGACGAAACTCGTGGGGCACCATCGGCTACCGGGGGCCGGCACCGCCTCGCGGCAGCGGACCGCATCACTACCATTTTCGCGTTTACGCTCTCGACGCAGAATTGGACCTGAAGCCCGGACTGGACAAGAAGGCCTTGCTCCGCGCCCTGAACGATCACATCGTTGGCCAAGGCGAACTGGTGGGCATTTACGAACGTTGACGTGCCGGCCAGCCGCGGAACTCCGCCGGTTGGTGCCGCGTCTTGATCGGGAGCCCGTGCGGTCGTGCGCGCGGCTGCCAGACGTTACTTGTCACCAAAGCGTTGTGAAATTCGAACGAACGGAGCGTTGATGGCGTGCCCGATCGTCGCAGCCACCGCGGACCGCATCCTGAAGATGACCGGCTGTTCGCCGAAAGCATGATTCCCACCTTGCGGCAGGCCGTGGGCGAGCTGAGCTGGCTGCTCACGCGGGGCTATGCCGAACGGTCGGCTTTGAAGCTGGTGGGCGACCGCTACAACCTGACGCGACGGCAACGGGTGGCCGTTCTGCGGTGCGCATGCTCCGATGCTTCGCTCCGCTCGCGCCAGCAGCGCGAGCAGGCGGCCTCGGCACTGGCCAACCGGCCGCTATGTGTCGATGGTTTCAACGTGCTGACCACGATCGAGGCCGCGCTCTCGGGGGGCGTCGTGCTGCGCGGGCGCGACGGATGCTATCGCGATATGGCGAGCATGCACGGGAGCTATCGCACAGTGCGGGAAACGTTGCCCGCCTTGGAACTCATTGGCCAGAGCCTCGCCCAACACGCTGTGGCCAGCGTTCGCTGGTTGCTCGATCAGCCGGTATCCAATAGCGGGCGACTTCGGTCGGCCATGCTCGAAGTGGCGGCTCAGCAAGCATGGCCCTGGGAAGTGGATCTGCTGATGAACCCGGATGCGGAACTGATCGCGTGCCCGGCCGTTGTGGCTACGGCTGACGGAGC
>WGDQ01000102.1 GCA_015493185.1 Planctomycetaceae bacterium | reverse complement strand
GGAAAGGAACGTTGTCGCCCATCTGGCTGCGGCCCGCCGTCGGCGGGCAAGCGGGGCAACACCGGAGCGTTTTCCCTCACCGACGCACCCGGCTCCGGCTGCTCGATGTTCCCGGGTTCGCTCTCGCCCGCTGATTCGGTTGGTTCGGCATCTACCGGAGGCAACCGCAGCCAGGGCGCTTGCTGTTCGCTGCGGTGCTGGTCGTTCGAAGAGTCGGGCACGTTGCGACTGGACGACGGGGAAGAGGTGTGCTCGCGGGAATGCTCATCCGACCGGTCGATCGTCGATTCACGCGTTTGAAAATCGGCGTTCCCGGAAGGCAGGCGTTTGCCCGAATCGCGCAGGTTTTCGAGATCCTTGATCCATTGGTCGAGGTATTTCACCTTGGGATGCGCCGGGGTGAGTGTTTCCAGCAGACGTGCCCGCTCTTGTCTCAATGCACGCAAGCGATCCGCAACGGACTGGGACGGTTCAGAGGGTCGTCCATCGCCGGCGCGTCGACCATCGTGAGGGCGTGGCGCTGGCGCCCTGCTCCGGCCTTGCAACTGCGACGCTCCCGGGCGAGCCACCTCACCATCATGATGCGATGGCCCGCGCGGCACCGTTCCGATCGGCGGTTGCGATGGTGCCCCGGGCACGGTGGGTGGAATTTCGACTGCCTGCCCATGCACGGCCCGACCAAATTCGTAGTCGCTGTCGGGGGCGGGCGTGCTGCCGGCCTCGGGCGGCACGTAGCGGCTACCGTAAACGTCTTCGTAAGCGGACCAGGACGATCGCCGCTCACTACGAGGCCAGTGGGCGCCGGTCGCCCGGGTATCTTCCGACGGCTGCGAGGCCGAAGGTCGATCGGCCTGTTCTTGCCTTGTGGCATCGTCGTGGGGCAGCGCGTCTCGCAGTAGGCGATCAATCTCAGCCTGGATCGCCTCAACGCGCTGCTTCGCTTTCGCAGCACGTTGCTCGGCCTCCACAGGAGTGAGCGTCCCTATGCGTGCGAAAGCATTGCGAGCCTCGGCAACATACGTTTCGGCAATCGCACGACAGAGAACCAACGCGCGCTCTGCCGTACGGTCGTGATACCGAACGACGATTCTTCGACCGTTTCCTTCGCGTGTCGTTGTGGTTACTTCGAGTCGCTGCCGCAAGCGTTCCAACGCTTCCGATGCGAGCTTCCCATCAAGCTGGGCTGCCACGTCTTCGCGTTCAAGCACGGCCAGCAATAGGTTGGCTGATGTGATCGCCTGGCGAGGGTCGCCATCCGCCGGAGAGGCAATACTGTGCCGGTTCGCCATTGCCGGATCCGCCGGTTCCGCATCGCCCGAACGCTCGGCGTTGAGTTTCGATGACTCGGGTTTAGATCCAGATGCCGAGGTTTCAGCGATCGAGGGCGGCCTCTGTTCCCAAATGAGCGTGGAAGCAACGTACTCGGGCGGTGCGGGCGCCACCGCCGCCAAACCAACCAACATGCCACAGGCGAGCACGACCAGGAACACCTTGAAACCGGCAGAGCAAGACAACATGGTTCCCAATCGGTCGGTATAGTAAAGCGGTGGGCGGGCGAGAAAAAAACCATGCCAGGCCACGCGAACGGCCAGCTCTTTGCGATGGCGCCCGAGAGCGAAACGTCGCCTGAACCAAAACTAATAATGCACACACCCACGGCGTGAGGGCCGAGACGCGCGCACCCCGAAACTCCCGAACCCCAACCGTCCGGTACCTGTAAATCATTGTGCCGTGGTGGCGGATGGTCGCGGCCGGCTTTGCGCACAGCGCACCCCTTCGGTCGTCATCGGAAAGAGTTCGCCAGACGCTTGAGCCGAAAACAGTCACCAGCTTCGTGTAACCATCCGATGCGCCCGGTTCACGTAGTCGATACGCGCAGTACCTCACGGCGAAGATGGACAACTTTGTGGTAATGGTTGTAGCTCGCGCGGCTCGGCATCCACGCGCGTTGCGGAACACATGGCTGGTTCTGGCTCTGTCTTTTCTTCACGGTAGTTATGTTGCTACAGCCAGCCGGATCGCGAGCATGAATTACCGACCGCCGCGTGGAAGGACTCGTTGCGTACCCATTGCATGTTGATGCCTGGCAGTAGCGGCATATCGTGTCAGGCCATGGGAACTCTTCGCGGCAAAAATCTCGGCGCGAGGAAAAGACAAGGAGAGATCGGCTCGCGCGATTTGCGGGTGGCCCTGCCATGAGCGAAAATGAATGCCCGGAGCCGGCGATCGTTGCCCGGCGCGGCGCTTCGTTCGCACAGGTGGTAAGGAACGGCCTCAAGTCGCTGGTCCGGCCGCGTTATGAAGGCAAGCGAGCAGTTTGCGATGAACCAGAAAGGAGCAGTTTCCCGTGCAGTTCGCTGTTTTCAGCAAGAGTTTTCAAGATCTACCCCTGCCACGTGTGTGCGCTTTGTTTCGCCAACTGGGGGCTGATGGCGTTGATCTTACCGTGCGGCCCGGCGGCCACATTGCGCCCGAGGAGGTTGAACAGCGGCTGCCCGAAGCCGTACGCTCGGCCCAAGAGCATGGCGTCAGTATCTTAATGCTCACCACGGCTATCACTGCGCCCGATGCGCTGGCCGAAAAGATCGTGGTCACTGCCGAGCGGCTGGGAATCGACCGCATCAAGCTGGGATATTTTCACTACCGGCCCCTTGGAACGTTGCGGCAGCAGATGGACGACGTGCGGAGGCGTTTGGAAAACATCACGAAGTTGACCCGGCGCTACGGCGTGCTTCCCTGCGTGCATATCCATTCAGATGCCTTGATCCCTTCGCATGGCACGATGCTGTACGAGCTGATACGCGACATGCCGCCCGACCGAATCGGCGCCTATGTCGATCCGCTGCACATGAGCAAGGAAGGAGGCGGCAGCGGCTGGCGTCAGGGACTTGATC
>WGDQ01000101.1 GCA_015493185.1 Planctomycetaceae bacterium | reverse complement strand
TGTTGGGCATCGCGATGCCGCGCCGAGTGACCTACAATAAGAACGCTTGACGATATCACGTTTTACCGCGAGGGGCCGTCGGCAACGACCGACTTCGCATCGCACCTCGGCGGTGCCGGCTATCGATCTGCGATGTGCGGTGTCCGACGACGCAGTTGCCCGGCAGGCCGATGCATTGTTTGGTTTCGTGATTTATCGTTCTGCTTTCACCCTTTGCGGGCAATATGCATCGCGGGCGCATGTTCGCCTGCGGAAAGCAGGAGCTGCCCGCGCCGACTTCCCGAATTTCGCAGGAACGAACCGGCGCGATTCAGCAACCGCTCGAAAAAGCCGGTGTGCCGCATGCCGGACGGGAGCCGTGCCATGCCGACAAGCGATTTCGATCTCGCAGCACTTGCTCGCTACCTGCATTTGCCACTAAAGCAGGTAACCCGCCTGGCCGAACGGGGTAAACTGCCGGGCCGAAAAGTGGCTGGCCAATGGCGCTTCTCCCGAAGCGAAATCCATCATTGGCTCGAGCAACGCATCGGAGCCTCGGACGACGAAGAATTGGTGCAGCTTGAAGGTGCCCTGCGTCGCGCCGCGGTGCCGAGCGAGTACACGATAACGATCGAGGCACTGCTCCCGCAGGAAGCGATCGCCATACCGCTTGCGGCGCGCACGAAATCGTCGGTGATTCGTGCGATGATCGAATTGGCGACCCAAACCGGCTGGCTGTGGGATCCTGATGAAATGGCCCAAGCCGTGCGGCAGCGCGAGCAAATGTATCCGACCGCCATGGACAACGGCGTGGCGTTGCTCCATCCGCGGCGCCCGCTAGCCAGAATTCTCGATCGCCCGTTTTTGGCCCTGGGCCGCACGCAGCAAGGCATTCCGTTCGGCAACCCCCGCGGATCGCTGACCGATCTGTTCTTTTTGATCTGTTCGGTAGACGATTCAGGCCACCTGCGCACCTTGGCACGGCTCGGACGCCTGCTGAGCGACTCGGAGTTCGTGTCGGAACTACGACAAACACAGAGCGCTGCCGAGGCTCGATCGTTGATCGTGCAGCGCGAACGTTCTTTGACCACATAAGCACATAAGACAGGGCAACAAGCCCGCCGTTCGGGTCAGATAGCGGCCCCTTTTTGGCTCGCGTCTTGATCGTCATACGCGGCGATACTTGCCCGACTGAGAATCGCTTCGTTGGGTAATCTGCACCAATCAAGCGCACCGGACGGACGCGTTCGCGACACGGAATGCCAAAGCGTGAATTCCGAACGACAAGGCATTGCGCTTAACCGCGCTAAATGCCAAAGTCGCGGGCGCCGGCCCGACGGCCGCGACCGGCGTTGCGAAAAAGGCGGGTTTCCGAAACAATCACGCTGCCCTGCTCGCGATGGTCGGCACGCGCCTTCGCAGCTTGGCAGCACACAAACACCTTCGTTTGCTTTTTGGCGGTGCCTTTCGGCTGCTGGCATGCAAGGCGGTTCACGGCCGCTACCGCCTGCCGATGGCACAACGCTCGCGGTCTGCTGAACAGTTGCACTGAACTGATACGATTGCACTTACGATTGCACTGCGAGGGCCACGAGGGCATGTCGAAATCTTTGCTGGCAAATCACCATAATCGGAGAAGACAGCTCGGATGTCCGTCCTCGCGTTGTGCCGTGCGTTCCTAACGTTCGGTCGGTCCATCGTCAGACGCCTCGGCAAGGGAGTTGCAGGCCCATGACTCGTGTTTCGTTGTGGCTTGTCGGCGATCGCGACACCCCGGAATTCGCGCACGTGGCCAGTCGGTTGCCGCAAGTCGGAGCATGCCGCGTTTTCGATGGGCTGGTGTCGGCGCTCGCCGCACTGAGGCAAACAGACGACCCGCCGCACGTGGTGGTTGTGGTGCAAACGCGACCATCTGAGTTTCGCGACAGCGACTTGTGGGCAATTTATGAGGCTGCACCGCTCGCACGCGTGTGTGTGATCGTGGGCCCGTGGTGCGAGGGAGAACCTCGATCGGGACATCCGCCCGCGGGAGTGTTGCGATACTATTGGCACCAGTGGGAACCGCGTTTATCCGATGACATTGCCCGGCTGGAACGAGATCGGTGTCCGCTGTGGGGCATGCCGCTCACGGCAGTCGACGATGAACGCTTGCTCGAAACAGCCAGGGAGCCCCCGTTGCAGGGCAGCGGTGGGCTCATCGCCGTACACACGCCGAGCAGCGAACTTTTTGATTGCCTGGCCGACGCCTGCAACATAAAAGGCCTCTCAACCGTCTGGCTGCGCCCACACGATCCGCATTGCGTGCGTGGCGTCGCGGCAATCGTCTGGGATGCTGTCATGTTCAGCGATGAAGAACAACGATGCCTGCGAACGCTCCGCGAGCGGTTCTCCGCGCCGGTCCTGGCCCTGCTGGCTTATCCGCGCCGACACACCGAACGATTGGCACATGCGGCCGGTGCCGATGCGATTCTGGCACGCCCTTTTCTCATCACCGACTTTTGGTGGCACCTCGACCGCCTTCTCGGCACGCAGGGCGCATCGTCACGAAAGCCGGCGTTCGCGATTTGAAACCGGCGATGCGCCATATCCGATCCCGACGTGAAGCATTGTTTGATAGCAACGCATTGCAGGAGCTTGCCGCGAAAACACGGAGATTCGTGGACGGCCCGGCTTACGAGCTTTCGCCCAATGTCGGCTCGGCACAGACAATCTCGCGTTTCCAACCGGGTTCGTGAATCGCCCAACCACGCACGCGCAAATGTTCGTCGCGACGTTCGACGGCGACACCACTGCGATGCACTTGAGCCCAACACTCGATTTCCAGCGGGGTCAGCCGGCGGCTCGCAGGGCAGTTGGCGCGGCGAAAATGCAGCCGTCCCTGGTCGAAGATCGTGACCACCAGTGGCGCCGATAGTTCCAACATTCGTCGCGCAATCAGTTCGTGGCTGGCCGTCGGATAACGCGCCTTCAGTAGATCGATCGCACCGTCGAGATGGGCCACGTCCGGCTCGAACCAGCATGTGGGCAGCAGCAGGCGACCGGCCAACAAGTTGGCAAGCCGCTCGCGGGCCGTGTTGTCGGCCACATCGCCCAACACCTCGCACTGCGTGAGAAATTCGGGGGCGATGTGCTCGCCGATTTCATGAGCCACGGCCCAATGCAGGCGCTCCGGCCGATCGCCGGGCTGCAAGAAAATGCCCGATCGCGGACCGGCGGTCGAACGTCCAGGCAACCGCACAAGCCGCGCCCGATTCGTCTGTCGCCGATCCCACGCCACAACAATGCCCAGTGCGCCCGCCAGGCGAAACGCATCGACCGGCGGCTCCCCGATTTCCGCTCGCTCCAACAGGTTTTGCACCCACTGGTCGACCGTCCGACACGCTGCCTCGACATCCCAATCAGCACTCATCCCTTAGTTTCTTATTGGCTGTTCGCAGTTTCGTGGGCGAGGAACATATACATGCGTACATTATCTCTTCTCCGCAGCGACCGCAAGCGCGAAGGTGGCATCGATGCATTGCAGTGATGAGGTGGGTTCGGAGCTTCAGCTTCATAAAGGGGCTTGTGAGAGGGCAAAAGCGTACCCGAAGCGTACGAGAAGTAACGTGAACCGCTGGGAGCAAAAACACGAAAGCAGAGTGGAGGAAAAAAACCGACAACGGTCGCGCGTTGGTCAGGCGCCATAGCGACGGAATTCTCGCAATCGAGTAGGAACCTGCGGTGGCAAACCGAACGTGGCCGAGAGAGGACCGTGGCTCGTCAAATTGTCGCAAATCATCTATGATTCTGTGCTTGCGGCTGAAGCGTGCCGATGCGTCACGCAAGCCGCTCAAAAGTCCACTCGCAGCATTTGCATTCGGCGTGCTGAGCAGCACTGAGGTTGCTTTACGTTACAAGGCTTAAAGTCGCTGGTTGAGGTCGCTCGGCGACGCGTGCCCGCCCTAAAGAGGCTCCGATCTCTCATGTCATCCGAAATCGAACTTTCCGACGCCGATGCCGAGCCGCTGATCGACGGTGAAGCCGTGCCGACCAAGGGTCGCTACTCGGTGGTGAGCCTGGGTTGTCCGAAGAATCTTGTCGACAGCGAACGGATGCTCGGACTGTTGCGACTGGAGGGTTACGAGCTGACGAGCAATCCAGTGGGCACCGATTTCGTGGTGGTGAACACCTGCGGCTTCATCGAGCAAGCGCGTGCGGAATCGAAATCGGCAATCGCCGAGATGATCGAGCTCAAACGACGCGGCGAAACGGCGGGCGTGATCGTCTCGGGCTGTTTGGCCGAACGGCAGCGCGAGGCACTGCTGGAAGAATTTCCCGAGATCGACCATTTGGTGGGCGTTTTTAGCCGCGACCAGGTAACCAAGGTGGCCGACCGGCTGGTGGGACATTTGCACGAACAACGTCTCTTGTTCCAGCCCGCTCCGACGACGCCCCTTTCCGATCGTCGCCGTCTTCGCATCACGCCGAACCATTTCGCCTATTTGAAAATCTCCGAGGGCTGCGACCGGTTGTGCACGTTTTGTGCGATCCCCCGCATGCGTGGCAAGCACGCCAGCAAACCGATCGAGGAGATCGTTCGCGAAGCTCGCGAGCTGGCAGCCGATGGCGTGCGTGAGCTGATTCTGGTGGCCCAAGATACAACGTATTACGGCATCGATCTTTATGGTCAGCCGCGGCTAGCCGAGCTGTTAACCCAACTCGAGCAGGTCGAGGGGCTCGATTGGATCCGGCTGATGTACCTTTATCCGATGCACATCGACCGTCGGCTGCTCGATACGATTGCCGCATCGGAAAAGATCGTTCGCTACCTCGATATGCCTCTGCAACACATCAACAATGCGGTGTTGCGCCGGATGCAACGTCGCATCGACCG
>WGDQ01000100.1 GCA_015493185.1 Planctomycetaceae bacterium | reverse complement strand
GGGGTGGGAGGTGCGAACTAGGTCTCGCAACGACTTTTCTCGAACGCTTGTCGAAGATTTTAGAGCCAACGGACAAAACGGGAATTGCGGACAAGCAGACCGCTGTTTCGCTTGCCGGTTATTGGATTTGTTCGGTCGCTCTTACTCGCTCGCGCCGTGGCGCATTCTACTATCGCATGGGCGAAATGTGTTCGACAGGTTCTTTGCTGTTGCTTTTGGCGACGACCAAACCTATTCGAGAACGATGAGCAGATCGCCGGTGTCGACTTGGATGCCTGGCTTCACGAGAATCTCGGCCACGCGGCCTTCGGTTTCGGCCAAGATGGTGCTCTGCATTTTCATGGCCTCGAGTGTGAGCAGCTTTTGCCCTTTGGTGACCGGATCGCCCGGCTGAACGGAAAGCGACACCACCATGCCCGGCATGGGGGCACCGATTTGCTTGGGATCGGCCGGATCGGCTTTGCGATGCTCCTTGGTTTCGGGTTCCAGGGAGTGATCTTGCACAGTGATTTCGCGCGGCTGACCGTTGAGTTCGAAGAAGACGGTGCGTTTTCCGTCGGCGTGCGGATCGCCCACGGTAAGCAGTTTGATGATGAGCGTCTTGCCTCGCTCGATGTCGACCGTGGTTTCTTCTCCGGGCTCCAAGCCGTAAAAGAATGCCGGCGTCGGGAGCATGCTCGTGTCGAAGTAGCGCCGCAGATGGGCTGCGAACTCTTCAAAAACCTTGGGGTATAGCAGGTAGGAGAGCACATCGCGGGCCGTCGGCGGTTCGTCCAGCAGAGGCTTGATCGTAGCTTTGGCCTTGTCGAAATCAGCCGGTGGTAAACTGGCTCCTGGTCGTCCGCGGAGCGGCTTTTCACCCCGCAAGATTCGTTGACGAACCTTGCGAGGAAAACCGCCCACCGTTTGTCCCATGCGCCCGCTGACAAGATCGATAACCGACTGCGGAAATGCCAAATCGCGTTCGCCATTCAAGATGTCGTCGGTCGTCAGATCGTTGGCCACCATGAATAGGGCCATGTCGCCCACGGCCTTCGACGTAGGCGTTACCTTCACAATGTCGCCCAACATCTGGTTGACTTCGGCGTAAGCGCGACACACTTCAGGCCAACGGTCAGACAATCCCAGAGCACGCGCCTGTTGGAACAGGTTCGTGTATTGGCCACCCGGCATTTCGTGTTCGTAAAGATCAGCCCCGGCCGGCACCTGCGGGCTTTCGAAAGGAACATAGAATTCGCGCACCGCGCGCCAATACTCCGAGATCTCGTCGAAGTGATGTGAGCTGAGCTGCGGCTCGCGGCGGGTGAATCGCAACGTTTCGATCAGCGTATTAAGGTTCGGCTGCGATGTTCCGCCTGACATGGGCGCGACCGCAGCATCGGCGATATCCAGTCCCACTTCGGCCGCTTTCAAGATGGCGCCAACCTGCGTGCCCGCGGTATCGTGCGTGTGAAAATGGACGGGAATGCCGATCTCCTGCCGCAAGGTTTTTACCAGCAACTCGGCGGCGTAGGGTTTGCACAGGCCGGCCATATCTTTAATGGCCAGAATGTGCGCGCCCATTTTTTCGAGTTGCTTAGCCATATCGACATAGTATTCCAGGCTGTATTTGGTCCGCTGCGGGTCGAGAATGTCGCCGGTGTAGCAGATGGCGGCTTCGCAAATTGCCCCGGTCTTGAGCACCGCATCCATGGCAACGCGCATGTTGGGTAGCCAGTTCAGCGCGTCGAAAATACGAAACACATCAATGCCCGCGTCGGCGGCCTCGCGAACAAATGCTTTAACCACATTGTCCGGATAGTTCGTGTAGCCCACGGCGTTCGAGGCCCGCAACAGCATCTGGAACAAGATATTCGGAATGCGTTCCCTCAGTTCGGTGAGCCGCCGCCAAGGGCATTCTTTCAGAAACCGCATCGACACGTCGAATGTGGCCCCTCCCCACATTTCGATCGAAAAAAGGTTGGGACACAGTCGCGCGTAAGCATCAGCAATGTTGAGCAGGTCGTAGGTGCGAAAGCGTGTTGCCAACAGCGACTGATGGGCGTCGCGAAAGGTAGTGTCGGTCAGCAGAAGGGGTTTTTGTCGGCGTATCCAGCGGCTGAATTTCTCGGCCCCCATCTCTTTCAGCTTCTGGCGCGTTCCGCCGGGCAAGGGGGTTCGCGCATCGAACTTGGGCACGGGCGCTGCGTGTCGACGTGTTGCTCGCGGGCGGTCCTTCACCAGAGCGTTTCCGTTCACGATCATTTCGGCCAGATAGGTGAGCAGCTTCGTAGCCCGATCGCGCCGCTGCGGAAAATCGAACAGCTCGGGCGTTTGGTCGATGAACTGCGTTGTGCACTCTCCGCTGACAAATTGCGGATGCGTGACAAGCTTAATCAAGAACGGAATGTTCGTTTTCACCCCACGGATTCGAAACTCTTGAAGGCACCGCTCCATCCGCAACGTGGCGTCTTTGAATTGTCGGGCCCAGGCAGTGACTTTTACCAGCAGTGAATCGTAATACGGAAACACGACCGCCCCGGAAAAGGCCGTGCCTGCGTCGAGACGAATGCCCATGCCACTGGCCGAGCGGTAATGCGACACTCTGCCGTAGTCGGGCATGAAGCTGTTCGAAGGGTCCTCGGTCGTTACGCGACACTGAATGGCAAAACCATGCGGGCGGATGTCGTCTTGCGACGACAACCCGATTTGCGGACCCGAGAGCCGCGCGCCCTGTGCGATGAGAATTTGCGATCGCACGATATCGATGCCCGTTACCGCCTCGGTAACGGTATGCTCGACCTGAATGCGGGGATTGACCTCGATGAAATAGAACCGATTCGTGTCGGCATCGACCAGAAACTCGACCGTGCCGGCGTTCTCGTAATTCACCGCACGTCCGATGGCCAACGCCGCCTCGCAAAGGGCATCTCGCACGGCAGTGTCGAGCCGCGGAGCGGGCGCGATTTCGACGATTTTCTGATGCCGTCGTTGGACCGAGCAGTCGCGCTCGTACAAATGGAATAGCGTGCCGTGCTTATCGCCAAGAAGTTGCACTTCGATGTGCCGGGCGCGCTCGATGAACTTTTCCAAAAATACTTCGGGGCTGCCGAACGCATTGAGTGATTCCTGGCGTGCCTGCTCGAACAGAGGGCCAAATTCTTTGGCCGTGCGGACAACGCGCATGCCACGCCCGCCGCCGCCGTGTGCGGCTTTCAGGATAACAGGATAACCGAGCTTTTCGGCTGTACGGCGTCCTTGGTTGACATTGCCGACCGCCTCACCACTTCCGGCCAGCACGGGAACGCCCGCCTTTTGCGCAATGCGCCGGGCCGATGTCTTGTCGCCAAGCTCTCGCAGCGTTTCCACTCGCGGACCAACAAACCGTATGCCTTCTTTCTCACAGGCTGCGGCGAAGTCGGCATTTTCTGAGAGAAAGCCGTAACCCGGGTGAATTGCATCGATCTGCTTCTGCTTGGCCAGCGCGATAATCGCCTCGTGGTCGAGATACGAAAGAATCGGCTCACCGGGGCGCCCAATGAGATACGCCTCGTCGGCTTTCAATCGGTGCAGCGCATAGCGGTCTTCATGCGTGTAGACGCCGACGGTGCGGATGCCCAACTCATGGGCGCTGCGAAAAACACGAATGGCGATCTCGCCACGATTGGCGACGAGCAGCCTGCGAATTTTGTCGGTCATGGATCGAAAATCCCGGTGTTCCTGCTTTTCATGTCCTATGTTCACGGCGAGGAAACGGCCCTTTTCTTATAAAACCTCGCCAAAAGTGCAAGGCGCCTCAAAAC
>WGDQ01000099.1 GCA_015493185.1 Planctomycetaceae bacterium | reverse complement strand
GCAACCGAAGGCACCGCACGTTGATGCCGGCTGCCTGTCATCAAACAGGGCGCGGGCGCGTTCACGTTTATACCGAACCAGAACGCTACCGATGCCCCGCCCACAGCCACAACGCCCACGGCCCTACTCGCCGCTGAAATCAACGTTGGGACGCTGCGCGGCTTCGGCCTCGATTTCGAAATACTCACGCGGTTCCACGCCCGCCAACGCGGCGAAAAGCCGTCCTGGAAATTGCCGGACGAACGTGTTCAGTTGCCGCACCTGCTCGTTGTAGCGCTGCCGGGCCACGGTCAGCCGGTTCTCGGTTCCTTCGATCTGATCCTGCAATTTCAGAAAGGCCTCGTTCGATCGCAACTCGGGATACGCTTCGCGCAATAGCAGCAAGCGCGACAGGGCCCGCTCCACGTCGCCCGCCGCGGCAATTTTTTCGTCCGGCGTTTTGGCCTGGAAATACGCTTCCCGGGCCTTGGCGATGCCGAGGAAAACATCCTTCTCCTGCTTGGCCACGCCTTTTACGGTTTCCACCAGATTGGGAATCAGGTCGTATCGTCGCTGTAGTTGGTTTTCGACTTCCGACCAGGCGTTGTCTACGGCCTCGTTCAGCGCGATGGCCTTGTTGTAGCCCTGCAACACGCAGCCGCCGCCGAGCAGCAGCAACAGCACAAACAATCCGATCAGCAACAGAAGAACCTGCAAAACCTTCATGCGTGTAAGCTCCGGTGTTCGAGTTGCCGCCGCGGCCGGTTTGTGGTTCGCGGCCATGCGATCTGCTGAATCCATATTCCGGGATATTCGCGGCCGGCGGGGCTTTTCTTGGCTCGCGCGCCCGGCGTTCTGCCTCCGATACCCGATCTCCGGACCGCCAACATCTGATTCGCCGTTCTGAAAAGGCCCGCTCCGGTCGGCTCGACTGCCGCATCGTTACCAACTGGCGCCGCCACCGCCACCGCCCGACATGCCACCTCCGCCGAACGAGCCGCCCCCGAAGCCTCCACCGAAACCTCCGCCCCCGAATCCACTTCGATTGGTGTGCCAACCCGACCCTCGCGATGTGGGCATGCCGCCCCAAAACAGGATGTCGAAAAGCGGCCCTCCCCATCGTCGGCGATAACGCCGCATTCGGCGCCGCTGCGCGATGCTGAGCAGAAACGGCACCACCAGCAGCAACACGAAGCAAACGTCCGTCGCCGACATCGGGCGGCTTCCCTTGCCGGGGCGGTGGCGAACGTCGGGAATGCCCGTCAGTTTCACGCCTTCTTCATCAGCCACCCGATTGGCGACAGCCACCACCATAAAAAACAAGCCGTCGCCATACTGCCCCTGCTTGAAAAATCGCTTTGCCGCCTCGCGCGATAAGCTGCCACAAAACGAGTCGGGCAAAATGCCCTCTAAGCCGTAGCCCGTGTGGATGCGCACCTTGCGATCTTCGGGCGCCAGCACAATGAGCGCGCCGTTGTCGATGTCTTCGCGGCCCAGCTTCCAAAGATCGAAATGCCGCTGACTGAACGTGAAAATGTCTTCCGTGCCGGTGGTGGGCACGGTGAGCACCTTGATTTGGGCCGTCGTCTTTTGCTCAAGCTCGCGCAGCCATTGGCCGATTTGCGCTTCCCGCTCGGGCGGCAGCACGTCGGCCCGATCCACCACATACGTGCCCGGGTCGGGCACGGTCACCCGCTCAGCAGCAGCCCACGATGTGGGGGCCGCAAGCAGGGCGATCGCCAACACGATCAGGCGAGTTGGTTTACCAGCCATTGACCGTTTCCGACAGCATGGTCACGTCGTGGTACAGGGCTTTGAAAGTTTCCCACTGGTGCGATGGCTGCACGTCGATCGCCGCACGAATGCCCGGTAGTTTGCGGTTCATGATGTTTTCAACCTGCAATATCACCTGGGCGGCCGGCAACGCTTGCCGCTGGCCTTTCAGCCACAACATGCCTCGCAGCGTACGCACGATCGTATCGGCCAGATTTTGCTCCAGTTGCGAAAGCAGCCGCTTCTTGGCGAGCGAGGCCAACAGACCCTGCCGCATCGTGATCAGCAGCACCTTCCATTCCCGTTCGCATTGCAGCCGAACGTGCGACTCGGCCAGCTCGAGCCGGTCGAAATACTCGGGCCCGGCAAGCGTGACGTGCCGCTGCTGAATTTCGAGCAGCTCCAGCGGAAACGTGTCGCGCGACTGGTCGATGTACTGCGGTGTCATTACCAGCGGCGCCGCAATGCCCAAGCGGCCGAATCGCGTGCCCTCGTTGCCCAATTCGCGTAGCTGTTCCAAATCGATCTGGTTCAGCACCAGCACGCTTTGCACCTGATGCACCAGCGGATCGAATGTGCCGGCCGCGGCCGCGCCATACACGACCCATCCCCGCGCGTTGCTGCCCATGATCTCGTGCACGCGAACCCAGAACCGTGTTAGCGGCCCTCGCAGGTCCTCGGGCAACTCGTTCAAATGCTGCAATGCCGGCGGGGCTGTCATAGAGATCGGTTCCGCGCGATTCGAGGAGATCGTGGCAAGACCGCTTGTTCGCAGGACGGCCCGTTGGCCCGCCTTGGTGCAAACGTTCGGCCGCTTCTGTGCCGGTGCGCTACTTGCTGAACGAGGAATCTTAACCGCAAGCGGCTCGTCGATTCAACGCGCGTTTCACTCAAACGCCTCTTCGTTGTCGCCCCCAACACCTGCGTTCTTTCCCGAAAGGCTCGTCGCGCGCTTGCCCCGCAGTGCCCCCAAGCATTTTTTCAGAGACGCATTTCAGGGACGCATTTCATGGACGCACCTGAAACGGCCGCGACGAGACCTCGAACCGGTGCAGTTTGCTGTCGCCCTTCGATTTGAAGCGGCCGAAGTGAACCACGCGGTATGTTCCTGCTGCCGTCTCGGGCGGAATATCCCAGGTGATGATCGCATGGAATGCGTCGAGCCGCATCGGTTTGGTGGCCTGTTGCGGACTGCCGCCACGCGCAGCGCCGGGCTTTTTCGTTGAACTCTTTTTGCCGCCGGCACGGTCGTTCTTCGGCACCTTGGCCGATGCCGCATCGCCTCGGGCCGCCTCGCCCGTTGGCGCAGCACGGGCTGCCGCACCGTCGGTTGCGGCGTTGTCGGCCGTCGTGTCGCCGGTTGTCCCGTCGTCGTCGGTTTCGGGTTGCAGAAAGCGACATTTCGTCGACCAATCGGCATCGCTTGCCACGGCCAGCCAGCCATCGGGCGTTTTTCGCTCGATGCTCAGAAAGTGGTCGTTTCGATCGTAGCCGTTTCGCGGGTTTCCGGTCCAGAACGCCACGCGAACCTGTTGCCCAACGCGATACTCCGCTTTGGCGTCGCTTACCACCTCGCCAAATTCCGCGTCGCGTGGCGGTTCGTCGTAGGGCGTTGCCAGCGAAGCCCGCTCCACCTCGCCCCGCACGTCGCGCGGTGCTTTGCCGGGCGGTGCCGGTTTGCCGCTGGCCATTGCTTCGGCAAGCCGCACAAACTGTTGCCGATAGCCGGCCTCGGTCCACGGGCCATACAACGTATGACCGCCTTCGTACTGTTGCGTTTCGTATTCTTCTCGCGTGGTCACATAGCCGGCGTAGCCGTTTGCAAAGCCTGCGATCACCACGTGCCGGGCCGTTGGCCCCAAGGCCGCGGCCACGGCCTCGCGAATCCGGCGACCCGTCATCGTGGTAAACTCGGCCGGTCCGATCACCAGCACCAGCGAACCCACGCGGGCCAAGCCGATCGGCTGCCGCTGCGGCTGAGCGGGCGGCTTGGCCGCGCCGGGAGCAAACAAAATCGCCTTGGGCAAATGGCACTGCCGCAACGCATCGCTCGGCGGAGGCAGCGGCACAAGCTGCCGGGCCAGCGAGTCGATAAACGGGTTCCGTTCCTTCATGCCTTCCTTGAAAAGCGGGTGCCCGCCGCCGTCTTCAGTGGAACCAGCCGCAAAGGCGTATCCGTAGGCCGATGGGCACGTGTGCCGTTTGCCGGCGCCGGTGAAGCGGTCGTCGACCTCGAGCGTCGAAAAATCCACGTATTGGTGTCTGTAGTCGATCGGGCCGCTCAGGGCTGTTGTGGCCATATCGTACAGCTCAATGGCCCGTTCCAACTGCCGCTCTCCAATGATTCGCGTGCTTTCGAACTCGTCTTTTCCGGGGCCCGTGTTGTCGAGATTCAAATTCGGCGTCACGTCGCCGCAGTTCGATTGCGCGAAAGCCGCCACCACCACGCGCCCGGCGGCCTGTTGTTGTCGTTCAAAAGCCCACTCGGCGTAGCCTTTGTTGTCTGTCGAAATCAGCCGGTTGTAATACGTCATCGAAGTTGGATGCACCGCAAACCAGTTGATCGTGCCAATTGGTCCGTGGGCATCGACAAACTTCAACAGGGTCATCTGCTTGTCGGTATCGGCGGCGTATCGTTTGCGCTCCGCCTCGGGGTTGTTTTGATAAGCCGGCGCCGATCGCTGCGCGCCGGCGTTTTCTACCATGCCCGTGCTGATCAGCACCTGCCCGGGTCGCAGGCTCTCGTGGGCCTTCACAATCGAAGCCGTGATCCCGTCGACAATGGCGTCGAAATACTCGCCGTATAGCGGGCCGCCAAGCGGGGTGTTGGCCCCATGATGCCAAAATCCCCCGGGCGCGGCGTGCGTGTGCGTTGCCGAAATCACCACGTTGGCCAACCCGTAAACATCGCCATAACGTTCCCGCAGCCGATCGAGCACACTGCGGGTGATTTCGTGCGTCACGCTGCCAAGGTCTACCACGCAAAGCACCAGCCGTCGCGAACCGTCGCGTTCGGCCACAATGAACGTCCGCGCTCGCTGTCGCAGGTGTATGCCCTCGCTAATCTGATCTTCGCGCACAAAGCCGAACATCTGCACGCCCACGGCCGGGCCTGTCACGTCTTCACTGCCCACGCCGATCAGGTAGTTGAAAGCAGCTCCTTCGTCCGCGGCTCCCTCGCCCGCGATCCCGTTGCCTACCATGCCCAGCGATGCCGCAGCCATCACGATCAGCGCCACGCCAGCAAGTCGCCGCGGGCCAGATAGCCAATGCGGGCCATCCGCCTTTCTCGAAGCCTGAGAGGCGTTCGCCCCAAATACGCGACACGGACAAATGTCAGGCCGTAGAGAAAAAATGCCGGACGGTGCGGGAAAGATTGTCATTGTTGCAGAACCTCGAGCAAACGGATCGGTGGCGTACAAAGATGGCACGCGTCAGAAGCAACCCGACTGATTATGATCGGCCCGCAGACGAAACACCACCGCACCCGACCATCTGCCCACGTAAACTGCGTGGAATCGAACGCCAGCAGCGCACCCATGCCAGCTACCGGTCATGCTCACAAGGCGCCGCCGTACGAATCGGGAACGAAACACCCACAGCAAAGATCGCACGACTGCCATCAACCGGTTCCGCCATCGAAACAAGCCGTAGCTTTATGCTTTATGCCGCTGCTGCACACAGCCGCTCAGAAACTCATTAACTCATCAACTCATTCTGGCGGCAAACGGTCGAAACGTCGTCGGCTTTGCCTCGCCCAAAGTTCGGCGTAGCTTTTTTCCGACGCGTGGCAACGGGCTCGCTTGTGCGACCTATTTCGCCCGGCTGGCCGGCTGACTGACGAAGCAACCTTTTCGGTCCGATTGCCAGAGATTTACCCGCGGCTGGTCGCGTGCTGGCGACGGCCAAAATGGTGCCGGATTCGTTCGAGCTGCTCTTTGAGCGGTTGCGTCGTATCAATTTCCAAACTCACGAATCCAGGCGGGTCCGGTTCTTCCTCGGCCCGTTGTCGGTCCAGCAGCTCAGGTCGCGCCTCGGAAAGCGCGGTCGCTGTTTGCCGGCGCCGCTCGATGCGTTGTCGCGCCACCTCATCGTCACACTGGCAGCGGATGGCCAACAGTTCGGCGCCGTGCCCGCGGGCCAAAGCCGCGGCTTCGTTGCGGACCCGCGCGCTAAGAAACGTGCCGTCTAGCACGACCGATAGGCCGTTTTCCAACGCCCGGGCGGCGCGGTCGAACATCTCTTCATAAACCCGCTGGCGGTTTTCCGGGCGATAGCGTCCGGCCGCATAGGCTTCGTTCGCCGGCGCCTCGGGCGTTCCGAACAACTCGCGGCGGATACGATCGGTTTGCAGCCATTGGGCGCCGATCTGGTTGGCCAGCGCTTCGGCCAGCGTCGATTTGCCCGTTCCCATCAGCCCGCGAACCACGATGACGAAGCGGCGGTCGAAATACTCGCGATACTCGTCGGCCAACCGCAGATACTCCAGTGCTTCGTTCTCCGCTTCGCGGCGTGCATCACCTTCGTGCTGCGTGGCCCGCAATGCCGCTACCTTGGCCCGCACACAGGCACGGTAGCACTTGTAAAACGCGATCAACCGCAGCGGTTCGTCGTCGATGGGCCCTTCGATGTGGGCTTCGAACAGCGCCTCGCCAACCCAACCGGCGCCTCGGCGATCGCACTCCATGGCCAAAAAACAAAGCTCGTCCAGCACGTCGACCGTGCGAAACTCTGCGCTGAACTCGATACAGTCGAACACGATCGGTTCGGGATCGAAGCAAATGTGTTCGGGCCGCAGGTCGCCGTGACCATCGACAATGTGGCCCTGCTGCACGCGGCCACGCAGCCGATCCGCCTCGAAAAACAAAAGTTGCAACTGCGCCCCGTGCACGCGCTGAACCACCTCGGCCGGCAACCAGTCGCCCACCTCAAGCAGCACCTGCCGATTGGCCCCAACGTGCTCTTCGAACCGCGAAACGTATTCATCCGGTTCGATCGGCACGCGTTCGGCCTGCGCGTAAAACCCGCGCAGCAACTCGGCCAGTGCCACAATCTGCTGTCGCTTCAGCTCGCGGCGTTCGATAAGCCGTTCGAGCGACCGTTGGGTGTTGAGCCGCCGCATTTTCACCAGCCACTCGACCGGCGTGCCGCGGCCTTCCAGGGCAAGCGCCCCCGCGTCGGTTTCCGTCACCGGCACAACGCCCAAGTAAACGCCGGGGGCCAGTCGGCGGTTGAGTCGAACCTCTTCTTCGCAGGCATGGCGGCGGGCTGCCAGCGTGCTGAAATCGAGAAAGTCGAACCGCACCGGCTTCTTTCGCTTGTAAACCAACTCGCCGGCGAGAAACACCCATGAAATATGCGTTTCAACCAGCTCGACGCGATCCGGTCGATGCGGGTAATGTGCCGGATCGAGTAGGAAATCGAGCAGCCGATCGGCACGCGCGCCCGGTTCGTCAGCCGCATCGTGTGTGTCGTCTGATTCGTGTGTGCCCATCTCGCCCTTTCTCATCGCTCATCGTCCATTTTGTGCCGCCACACGACACTGCCCCGTAAAGTCGGCCTGCCGAATCATTCGCCCCGCGTCGGAAGTCAGAAAACATGCAAACAGCGAACACGCAAAAACGATGCCCCGAGAAGGTGTTTTCGGAATCCAATTCCGGCCTCGATCGCGAGCGAGCCGACCGTCGCGTCGTCGGCCTGCATCGATCAGTCCAAGGAGGATTTGCCTGCTTCGCCCTCCTTGATATGAATCGCCTGTTCACCATCTCGGGCCTGGAAGCGATTTTGAAGACGCCTTCTGAGTCGTGCCGCTCGTGTTGCCCGCCGCGCCTCGTTGTTTCCGCCGCTGCGTGCCCTGTCTCAAATGGGGCGTGCCTTTCTCGGGCACCGCAGCATGCTAGACGCTCCATCTGGCCACTGATACGCTGGGTTTGCCGCGATCTTGGCCGTAACGCCCATCCGGTGCTTCTGCGACGCTGCCGACAAATCGGGCGCTCGTGTCACTACGACAACCATACGTTGCCGCCGATTGTGCGGCCGCGCGACTCCTTTTGTTTCCGCGCGTCGATGGGCGCGTGTTCCACAATCGAAATTCGAGAAAAAACGAAATTCCTGCAATGCTTCGAATCGACGCTCAACAGCTTGCGACCTTCGCCACCCAACTGCTTCGGGCCGGCGGTGTCGAGTCTGAAGAAGAAGCCGGGACCGTGGCCGATAGTTTAGTCGGTTCCAATCTGCGCGGCCACGACTCGCACGGCGTGATGCGAATTCCTTTCTATCTCAGTGCGGTTGAAAAAGGCGACGTCGTGCCCGGCGCCCCATTCGAGGTGCTTCGCGAATCGGACGTTGTTTTCGCCGCCGATGGCAATTGGGGGTTCGGGCAGGTGCAAGCCCGCCGGTTGACCGATCGGCTCATCGACATGGCCGCACGAAAAGGCACGGCCACCGGCACGCTCATCCGCTCAGCGCATATCGGCCGCCTTGGCGAATATTGTGAACGGGCAGCCGATGCCGGGTTGGTGTCCATGGTTATGGTCAACACGCACGGCGTCGCTCGCCGCGTGGCGCCGCCCGGCGGACGGGCTCCGCGGTTGGGCACCAACCCCATCGCCTTCGGTGTGCCGCACGCCGATACGCCCATTATTCTCGATATCGGCACCAGCGCCACGGCCGAAGGCAAGGTGCGAGTAAAGCAAATTGCCGGCGAACCGGTTCCCGCCGGTCTGCTGCTCGACAATCAAGGACGCCCCACCACCAATCCCAACGATCTCTACAGCGATCCGCCCGGCACCATTTTGCCAATGGGCGGAGCACAGGCATACAAAGGATTCGGCCTGGGGCTCATCATCGAAATTTTCGCCGGGGCCTTGTCCGGCGGCGTGTGCATTCGCCCAAAGCCGATCAACCAAAACGGCAATTGCGTATTCATGCAGCTTTGGGACCCGAAGCACCTGGGAGGCGAAGAACATTTCGCCGCGGAAGTGGCCGGCGTGTGCCGCTTCATGCGCGATTGCCCTCGCATCGAGGGCGTCGATGAGATCCTGTTGCCGGGCGATCCTGAACGACGCGCCCGGGCCGATCGAACTTGCCACGGTGTGCCCATCGACCCGGGCAATTGGCAGCAACTCACATCGCTGGCCGACAAGCTGGGGGTTGTCCCGCCCGTTTGATTGGAGTCTGCCGCAGCCGAAGTCGGGAAATTTCCTTGCAACCACAGTCTGTTCGGGCATGATAGTAACGGTCGCGTTGCCGCAAGCCGCGTGGTGCCGATCGCAAGCACGGCGCATCGCCCGCGCGCTTCGCCGCAACGGCGTCCGACCTGCCAGGTAGTCGTCTGGCTACGTAGCCGGTGCCCGCTATCCGTCGGTGTCCCCAGTCCGTCGGCGAGCCCTATCCGTCGGCAGCCCTGTCTGGCGGTGCCCACTGTCCGGCGTTGCCCCCGCGTGCATTCCTCCGCAAAGCATCCTGGTTCTCGCGGACAGCGCCGCGATCGCTACCGGGGCTTTTTTCCGTTTCCGTCTTCTGCCATCTGCCGTCACTGGGCGATTACCGTCGCGGGCCGGTGGTTGATCAATTGGCTTTACCTACGAATCGACGAGGTGTTTTCATGCGAGCTTGCTGCCGAGGCGCTATCGCGATGGCCACATGGATCGCTCTGGCAAGCATGTTGCTTGCCCCCAACATCACCTGGGCAGGCGAGGCGCTGCCCCTGGTTCGCCAGGTCGAGTTGCAACCGCTCAAGGCCCAAGTCCGACGCGTTGTTCAAGCGCTCGAGTTGCTGGGCACACCGCTCAGTACCGAGCAGAAACACGCGCTCGATGCGGCATTGGCCGAAACCTCGGCCGACAAGGCGATCGTGGCCATTCAGAACGTGCTCGATCCGCTTTGCCTGGTGGGCGTGCACATCAATCCCGAAAGTCGCGTGAAGTGTGCGGTCGGGCCCGCACCCAAGCGGCTTGTGCAGCAAGGATGGAGCGTCTTTCTGGTCAAGGTGCACAACGAGGCCGGCGTGACGGCCGAATTGCGCTGCCAGAGCCCCAACGCCGCGCCGCTCTACAAGAAATCGACGGGCAAACCCGATCCTGAGTTGGCAATTCGTCCGCAAGATGTGGTCGATCGGTGGATGGACGTGCAAATGTACGGCAAACAGCCGCTCAACCGCACGCTATCGGGGTTGGAGCTACAGTACCGCATCATCGAAATCTACAGCCGCGATGCCGGCAAGCGCGAGGCCAAGCTTTCCTTCGACGTGGGGCAGGGCACGCAAGACCTCGGCTTTCGCAACGAAGTGAACATCCTGTTCCACTGCGCTGCGGCCGTAGAGGTCACATTGCACGTGCTCGACGACGATGGCCAGCCCACAACCGGCCAATTTGTATTTCGCGATCCGAAGGGGCGGGTTTATCCGGCCCGATCGCGCCGGCTGGCGCCCGACTTCTTCTTCCACGATCAAATCTACCGCCACGATGGCGAAAGCGTGTTGCTGCCCCCAGGCGAATATCAGGTGACCTACACGCGAGGTCCAGAGTACAAGCAGCTTCAGCGAACCATTCGCGTGCCGGCCGCCAAGAAGCACGAAGAAACGTTTCAGCTCCAACGCTGGATCAAAATGTCCGACTACGGTTGGTACAGCGGCGATCATCACGTGCATGCCGCGGGTTGCAAGCACTATGAAGCACCGGCCAAAGGGGTCGATCCACCCGCCATGATGCGGCACATCTTGGGCGAAGACCTCAACGTGGGCTGCGTGCTCTCGTGGGGGCCCTGTTGGTATTACCAGAAGCAGTTTTTCCAGGGCGACATCAACCCGCTCTCCACGAGCCGCTACCTCATGCGCTACGATGTCGAGGTGTCGGGCTTTCCCAGCTCGCACGCCGGGCACCTTTGCCTGCTGCGACTCAAAGAAGACGATTATCCCGGCACCACGAAAATCGAGGAGTGGCCCAGTTGGGATTTGCCGGTGTTGCAGTGGGGCAAAAAGCAAGGCGCCGTCGTCGGCTTTTCCCACAGCGGCTGGGGGCTCCAAGTGCCAGGCGACGAGCTGCCCAACTACAACATGCCGCCCTTCGACGGCATCGGTGCCAACGAATACATCGTTGATGTGGTACACGACGCCTGCGATTTCATCTCGGCCGTCGACACGCCCTTCGTTTGGGAAATGAGCATCTGGTACCACACCCTCAACTGCGGCTTCACCACACGCATCAGTGGCGAGACCGACTTCCCCTGCATCTACGGCGAGCGCGTCGGTCTGGGGCGGGCCTACGTGAAACTCGATGCCGACGGACCACTGAACTACGACCAGTGGGTGCTCGGCATCCGCGATGGTCGCAGCTATTGCACCGACGGCCGAACGCACCTGTTCGATTTTCGCGTGGGCGATCTCGAAGTGGGCCAGCCAGGACACAACGGACGCACCAGCGTGCTGGCCGCTCGCAGCGGTGCCACACTGCCGGTTCGCGTACGCGTGGCTGCCTGGCTAACGCCCGAGCCGCAGCAAGACATCCGTCGCCGGTCGCTGACCGAAAAACCCTACTGGCACGTCGAACGGGCGCGTATCGGCAATTCGCGGCAAATTCCCGTCGAGCTTGTCGTCAACGGGCACGCGGTCGAAACCAAAACAGTCACCGCCGACGGCAGCGTGAACGATGTGCGGTTCGAGTTCGCCCCCAAGCAATCGAGTTGGGTCGCTATCCGCGTCTTCGGGGCGGCTCACACCAACCCGATTTTCGTCGAGGTCGACGGCCAACCCATTCGGGCCAGCAAACGCAGCGCCAAATGGTGTCTCGATGCGGTCGATGTATGCTGGAAGCAGAAATCGCCGCGAATTCGCGACAGCGAAAAGGCCGCCGCTGCCGAAGCCTATGAAAAGGCCCGAGAGGTCTACCGCAAAATTTTGGCCGAAGCCCACGACGACGGCCAAAGCGGCTGAGAAAACGGCAACACGTTACTGAAGCCAATTAAAACAGCGCCGAAGGTCGGCAGCCGGCAGTCGATGCACAAGGGCTGTTTCCCGTTTCCAGTAGCTTCGGTCGCTGCGAATCTTTTTTCAGAACGGTCCGCCTTCCGGCCAAAGGCACGGCAACTTCAGACGGCCGAGTAGTTGCAAAAAAAA
>WGDQ01000098.1 GCA_015493185.1 Planctomycetaceae bacterium | reverse complement strand
TTTCACATTGTTGCCACGCTACAGCTGGCAGCGTGACACACGAGTCGTCGGTGGTTCTTGAGCCGAGGCGCTCGTGGATGGCGATCGCCATTCGCACGAGCAGGCGTTGTTGCCGGATCATGGTCTTCACTCCAAGTTGGACACCACTCGCGACGCCATCGAGCGCTGGAGCTCGATGGCGTGCGGACGGTGCGTGGTTGCGACTATGCGCCCTCGATCTTCGTCGGCGTGATGGAGACGCGGTCGCCTTCTCGCAGCACCTGGTGCGCTGGGCACGGCTGTCGATTGACGCGTATCAGGTACCTGTTCGGCTCGGTGGAGCCGACTTGCTGCTCAAATAGTTGTGCGACCGTTGTGCCTTCGGCGACGTCGACGTAGTCAGCGAAGCCACCTCCATCGTTGTTGATAACCAGAACTCTCATACTCTTCCTTTCGAGTGTTGGGTTAAATCCGGAACTGCTGCTCATTGCGTCGCCGCAGCACACATTCGACTCTTCGTCGGTTCTGATGACGCGAGACCGACTTGATCCTGATCCCGCGCCGCCCGCGCTGCTGACCGCAACGGAGTTGCTGGCGACGGCTCGCGTCGAAGTCTACGGTAAAGCATTTGCTCACCGCGGCGGGTCTCGGAGCGGCACGCGGCGGCTCAGGCGACAGCCGGTTCATTGTGGGGCCTCCATGCTGTTTGTTGGAAACGCTGAGTTTCCAATTCGTCCCAATCGATGACGTAGGGTCCGAGGTTGTCGGAGTCGGGGTCGGAAACATCACTCGAATCGGCGAGTAAGAATCCGAGACGCTTGATGGTGGAAACGGTTTCGCCCGTTGCACGGGCGACGGCGCGGTCGAGATCGGCCTGCCTCATGGAAAAATACTCCTGTTTGGAGAGGGAAACGAAAGAGCCTCGCCCGCAGGATCGGTTGCCTGCGGTCGGGGGCCGTCGATATGGGTCTTTGGGGAGGCGGTCAGTGGGGTTATGGCAACAGCCAGTACATGTGCAGCCACTGAGCCTCGGCTTTGAGTGCATCGCTTCGGGTCGCGAACGGGCCAAGTCGTGGCCCACCTACCGGAAAAAGATCAGCAAACCAGCGACCGTCTTGATCGGGCTCAACGTGTGAACCACGTGCAATGGAAACGTGCCCGATTTGAGTGAGGTCGAGAGTTTCGGCGTAGACGCAGCGCACTGTGCCGTCGGGAGAGATTAGCAATTGCATGCGGCCATTCTCACTTGGGCGAACGAATGATCCGCCGCCGTGGGCGATCAACGAGCAGTCCATCAAGCACCGACTGGACGCGTGAAAGTTGCGTGGCAACGTGCTGACGCAGGTTCCCATTGTTGCGCAGGTCTTGAGGCTGCACACCACCGACAATTCTACAACACTGGGACACGAGCGAATCGAGCTGATCGTTGGAACGCACATTCAGAGCACGGAATCGCTCAAAGAACTTGCGAAGGTTTCCCACGGCCGTATCGCGGAAGATTTTGGGTGTACCGTCTTCGTGACCGCTTAGCCGATCGGTAAGGTGCGAAACCAGCTGCGACAGCTCTTCGATAAACGCTTGCTCGGCCATCTGCACAGCTTCGTCAAACCGGGCCTGCACGCGGCGGCACTCCTGCTCGTACAGTTGCGGACTGAGCTGCTGCAAATACGGGGGAGGCTCGACGCTGGGAAAATCCCACGAGATATCGAACAGCCCGGCCAGCGACGGCGGGTAGTCAGCTTCGTCATAGAGGGTGCCCAGCCGAGCACGGGCAACTGCCTTCAACTGCGTGTATTCTTCGTTGAGCAAAGCTACGGCCGAGTCGAGTTCGTCCTTGAAGACGCTCATCTGGTTCTGGAACATTTCTAGGGCGTCCTGGCGGACTAGCCGAATGCCTGGTTCGGGATATGGCAGGCTGAGCGACGTCCAGTAAGCACGCGCCTGGTTACGGACCGACGTTACCGCTTTGAACCGCGGATGCTTTGTGTCCAGCAGCTTCTTGCCAGCGCTGAGAAACTCGCACTGGGCGCCAAACGAGTCAGCCGCTTGGGCCTTTTGAGCCGTGGAGAGGGCTTTTCGTGTTCCAAACCAAGTGAAACTAATGCGCGTTGCGCACATCGTCGCCCGCATCCGATCGCTGGGGCTCGTGCTACTCACTATTGCATCTGTCGTTAATGATTCGGTCATATGTCCTCCATTGTGGCATGTGGGGTGTTAGTTGGCGCTTGGATGGCGAGGGATCTTGGTCCGCGGTATGGGACCTGTTCCATCTGGGTTCGTGTAAATGCCTGTCGTGTCCGCCGACAGGCAACGACCGCTTGCCCAGTTCCGTAGTTTATTGCCCGATTCGGATGCGGTGATCGCGACCGGAACGATGTTCTGGGCTGCCTGCACGAGCGGTACATCGAGAAGCGCAGCCAGACGGCAGCAGGCGCGGATCTCGGCACCGGTCCAAGATCGGTCATCGGGAAGATCCTGTTCGGACTCGATACCGAACAGGTCAAGGTACATTTGCCAGATAGCGCGTTTCTGTTTCTTGCCGGGCAAGTCGAGAAAGAACAGTCCGTCGAAGCGTTCGGCGCGACAGAACTCAGGCGGAAGTTTCGAGACATCGTTTGCCGTGCAAACCACGAATACATCCGAATCATGATCATTAAGCCACGAGAGCAGCGCACCGAACATCCGGGCCGAGACGCCGCTATCGCTTTGACCAGATCCGGCGGCGCCGCTGAGCGCCTTTTCGACTTCATCGATGAAGAGTACGGCTGGCTGCATGGCATCCACGATGCGCAGCGCCCGACGCGTTCGTTCCTCTGTCTGCCCCACGAGCGACCCCATCAATGCGCCCACGTCGAGCGTCAACGTCGGGCGTCCGGTCTCGTTCCCAAGTGCTTTGCAAAACGCACTCTTGCCCGTCCCCGGCACTCCGAGTAGTAGGATTCCGCGTGCTCTGAGCGTCTGTGTGCCCCCGACTCGAGGCCGCAGCGCTCGAAGACAGAAGGCCTTTAACGCATCGAGCCCACCAAGATCAGCGAACGATTCGCTCCCTCGGTGCAAGGAAAGCAGACCGCTCTTGGTGAGCATCTGCGACTTGAGTTCCCAGATCGATGACGGTTCGATACGTCCATATCGCACTAGCGACAGACTGAAGGCTCCCTCGGCTTCGTAACGCGTAAGTCCAGACGCCGCGTCCAGCACACGTCCCAGTTCCAGGCCATCGGGCAACTCGTCTTCCTCAGTAGCCACGCCGCGAGCGATCTCTTCGATTTGGTCGCGATCGGGCATTTCGTGTTCGATGCAGACGATCAGTTTTTCCAATTCAGCCGGGATCTGAACGACGGGCGACAAGACCACGACATACGTCCGACTGTTCTTCCCCTGTGTGATCTGCCGAACGATGGCCTGGACAACCTCGGCTGAGTTGAGAAAGCGGTGGAAGTTAACGAGGACCAGCAGAGTTGGTGTTGTGTAGTCCGCCAACGCATCCAGCGCACGGACGGCTGCCAGGGGGTCCGCTGCCGGCGTCTTGGACGTGTCGTCGCCTGCATCACCCGGCAGCCGCAACCCCGCGTCGATATCCCAGGTTGCCAGCCTCCATTGCTCGCTGCGGCACAGCCGCGCGATTTCCAGCAACGCATCTTCATGTTCACAGCTTCGAATCCAGATTCCGGTGAAGCACGCGCGCACGTTCTCCGCCAGCTGCTTGGTTAGGGTCATGGCAAGTTCCTTATGGGGCTTCGGGGAACGATGAGTATCCCAACGATGATCATGGCCACGATTTATGTTTCTTGGTCCACCTCGTTGTCCTGGGCGATACGTTGTTCGTGGAATGACGCAGTCAACGTTTCGGAGCGAGTTGTGCCGAGCGAGCATTCGAGAAAGCGGCTTGCAGTTCGGCAGTCGGCACCGGAGAATCCCTTGGTTTCGATTCGCGATTCACCGTTGGGGAAAACGGTGATTTCGACGGTCTTCTTCATGCGGAGTCTCCCACGTGAACGGTGAGTTTGATCGAGCCATCGGCGAGCGCCTGTTCGGTCACCGTGTGGCCGTTGCGGCGGGCCTCGAGTTTTGCCTTCTCACATGCGTAGGCTTGCATCAACTGGTCCAGTTCACGCTGTTCGCCCCAGCGACCTTGAAAGTTGTCATAGCTCACCGTACCCGCCTGTGTGTTGCAAACAACGGGGTAGCGCCACTTGGGAAGTTCGACGCAGTAGCCGGTAGCCTGGTCGCTATAGAGCGACACCGTCTTCCATTGCGGCTCCGGAACATTGATTCGCTGACATGCCGCACGTAATGCGACGGGGTCGCGGATTACGGTATTGATGACGACGATGTGAGACATGATGCCGTAGCCTTTCTTCGAAACGAGGTGATTGGCGGGCTTGTTTTAATCCGGGTCCGCGGCTTCCTGTGCACCAGACGTTTGAGTTCCCTGGTTAGGCAGGCCAATGCGTGGGATGTCGTACCTGGCGAAGAGCCGAGGTGACTTGCTGGTGAGATCGTGCAGGAGAGCGTGCGCGATCTCATCGTCCGACAGCGCGGTGTTGGATCTGCAAAGCAGTTGCCAGCACAGCAGCAGAGGTGAGATCGCCGCCAACATCGCACCGCATTGCGTGATGGCGGTGGCAATGATCGGATCAAGGCGGCGCTGTCTGGCGAGTTGACGGCGCTCGGACTCGAGCTCGTCGCGTTGGCGACCGACTTCGGCGCGTTCAGCTTGGACGTCTTTCTGAAGCGAGACCAATTCGCTGCGCGCTTTGGCATCGGCTTCCACGAGGTGCCGCGCTCCTTGGGCAATCTCTCTTTGTAACTCGGTCATTCGTCGATTCTGCTCCTGCTGACGTGCAACGTTTTGTTGGGCCATTTCCACTAGTCGTTGATCATCGTTCTTGTCGCACCCGCTCGTTGTGATCCACGCGGTCGCGACCGTAAGGTGGGCGAGAACGAGTCTCAGTGTTCGCATGTGAACTCCATTGCTTGATTAGGCGGCGAAGGACGTCTTCCAATCCACGCCGCAGTCGACGTTCATTGAGAAATCCGACTGTTGCCAGCAGCAACGCGACGGAAACGAGACAGAGTGGGATGTAAGTCATGGGGTCCTTTGCTAAAATGGTGACGCGGTTGCCTGAAAGGGACGGCACGTTTGCCTGAGTCGCCGTGAGATTCTGGGCAGCTACTGCGGCGGCTCATCTTGGCTAGCTGACGGTGTTAGAATGATCAGAGCTGTGCGCTCGGGTATTCTCGTTATCTTCGCCGGGGTCTTTCGCCGGTGGAGTTTCGCCGCGAGCGACACGAGACACGATGGCTCGGGCGAGCAGTTGGATGAGGCGCGCCAACGGACTCGTGTCCGGGGCGTGATCTTGTGCTTGTGATCTTTCGTCGCGACTAATGGAGTCTTCCATTGAGTCCTCCTTGCGTGCGAGACGTGTGCGCATCAAAAAAGCTCTGTCACGACGAGGCCGCTGACAGAGCTCGCGAAGTTGAGTTACGGTGCCACAGCTATGTGGATGTATTGGGCCACGGGAGAGGGAATCCCTCTAGCGGCTCGAACTTATACCGTTTATGACGATGTCGCTTCATCCTCCGATCGTTACTTGGAGGCTCGGTCACGGGCTGCCATGGGTCAGTAATTCCATTGGCATCCATCGTTCTCTGGAGAGCAGCGGCGGACTGAGCCGCTGTTTTCGTAATGCCAAGGCGGTCGGCAACCTCTTGTTCGCGCATTCCTGATGCCCGCATGCGGACGACGTCCTCTCGGTATTGCTCGCGCTGTGGAGGATCGAACAGTCTTATGCAAATGCGCGACTCGAGTTGTTGCTTCACTGCAGGAGGGAGCGCCGCAGCCGACCCCAATAGCTCACTGCCGCAAACAGTAAAGGACGCGCATAATCTGGTCGCACTTCCACCAATGAGTTGAACAGGGAAGACGAAGATCTGAGAGATCAGTCTTCTCATTAGGCGAGCGAATTCGTCCGATTCGACAGACAACCGTCCAAACTCTTTTTCGGCAAGTTTGCGTACTTGCTCTGGCGTTGGAACCTGCACCCGCGACTTGGCGGCAAGTTGAGTTGCGTTGAGTTGGTCGAGGAGTTCGCCGCGCTCGTGTTCAAGCGAGGTTAACTCGTTGCCGAGGCGATCGCTATGGCCAATTCTGCGAATGGCGGTGATGACATTATCGATTTCCCGGTCGATCGTGTCAATGCGTTGGCGCATCGCCTTCGTTTTCCTGAGACACTCTTCCGAGGCGGCAGTGCATTCCTTTTCCAAGGCGCTCATCAACTTGGCATCAAAACTGGGGATCTGCCTGAGAGCCTGGTAGATCGAAGCGATTAGACGCTCTCGAGCGAGCGGACCATCGACGGTCACGCCGTTCCAGCACTGGTAGTTCTTTGCGCCGGAACAGACAAGGCGGTCTCGCTGGCCATGGCCGCCATATACAAACGGACGGCCACACACCCCGCAGTAGATGTGCTGGCCTGGCCAGCGTGTACGCTTCTTCGAGACATTCGCTCGCGGATCGCGTCCATTTGTGAGATGGCGACGGTATTTGGCGTTGCGCTTGTCGAGCAAACGAATGACGCGATCATATCGGTCAGGGGCGATGAATGCCAGGTCAGGGCAGTGTCGCTCGAGACGCTCCTCAGGTGGTGCATTCACGGACTTGCGACGCCCGGTCTTATTGATTCGTTTTGAGATCTTCTTGTTGCGAACACGAAGTCCCTTGATCAATGGATTGTGCGTCACACGCGAGACCATGGATCCGGTCCAGCGCGGAAGGCGGCACGAGGGGCCTGTCGGTACATTATTTGCGTTCAGATAGTCTGCGACTTCGGCGTACGTCGCACCTTCTTCAAGCATCCGAAACCACTTATCATAAATGGGTTCGGCATTTGGATCGCGTCTCATTTCGGCGTCGGTCTTTGCGCCTTCCGGCACGATGTAGCCGAAAATAGGGCAGCGAAGCACACCACCTTGGGTGAATCTATTGCGCAATGACCGCCGGATGCGAAGCGAAGTATCTCGATTGTACGTTTCGTGTCGCATTACGGCAAAGACCGAGTTCATTTCCCACCCGTCCTGCGCCGTGTCTATGTGGTCATTTATGGCCACAAGGCGAGTGTCCACGTCGACACACGATTCACAGAAAATGTGTGCTTGCATACGCCGACAGATGCGTCCAAGATCTTCGGTGATTACAAGATCAAAGCGGCCTGACGCGACCTTTTCCGTGGCATCTAGTAATTCAGACCGGTCTAGGCATTCGCCGCTCCCCTGGCTGGACACGACGTGCATCTCGACCGGCAAGTCGGTGTGCTGCGCGAGCCACTCGCGATAGCTGGCTTCTTGGTCAGCCAGACTCCGCTTGTCCTGGTGGACAGTGCTGATTCTGCAAATAGCCAGAACTTCCAGCTTGTGTCCGTTCTTCGCTGTCAGCGGGGGGTCTAGTCGTGCCATCTCAAAACCTCCTAAAATGGGAGGCGTCGAGCCAAGGCTGATTGACCCAGTGAGTCAATCAACGTGACACTTCCTGAGAGCACGTGACACCAGGTGGTAACGTCTGAAGAAGCACTAACCCCTTACGAATAAGGACTTAGCGATCCAAACTGCGGGGCGACATGGGCTTAGGAAACTCGCCGTTGAGAGTCCCGTGCCCTCCGCTTTGCACAAGCCAGGTTTACCTAGCTCAGGCTTTCTCGCCTGACAAAACGGAAAGGTAGATCAGGCATTTTGCCTGACAGAATTCAACGTTGTTCGGCCGTTTCAGCCGGACAGAATTCTCTCTACTCGCACTTCTTGCCCAACGGACTTTCGCATTCGAGCGGAGCTTACCGCTCCCCTGTGCTGCCGTACCCGGATGGGAGGTTCTCGCGGAACACACGTCCGTCGGAGGTAGACCTGGCAATCCGGACCACTATGCGCAAGTGAGGCATTGCCCATGAACGCCTCGTCTTTTTCGACCGATGAACCCAGCAGGTATGCTCCGACACGGCAAAAGTGTAGTGGCAACTGGGCAAAACCAGCCGTGGTGTTCCTGCTACTTGTGGCTGTTGCCGTAACGGCTGTGTTTTTATCCACACGCACAAGCAGGCAAGGAGGCACCTTTTCTTCGATCGAGCAAGACGGACACACGATACTGTATTGCTACGATGGTCGGAATCGAGAGCTCAAGTGGGCTATTGTCTTTGACCGAATTGTGGGTCCTTTTGTAAGAGCTAAAGGCGGGATTTCATTCCGACGAACGACAGGGTGTCTCTGCCACACCGACCTGACGATGAACAACGGACTGAGAATCGTCGTCGCACCGTCTAATGATGGGAAACACCTAACGGTTGGCAACAAGACTTTCGAAGCTCGAAGCGGCCAGGTGTTTCTCTATGGATGGAATTCAGCTGGGAAACCTGTCATTTTCCAGATCTATGACAGGAGACCCTTGAAGTTAACCAGAGATGTTCATCACAAGGATCTGGAAGCGGCGATTGCGAGGTATGTTGCTCCCATCGTGCGATCCCGGCGAAAGAAGGCTAAGCGCCAAGCGGAACGAAAACTACAGAATGACGGCGCGAAGGACGGAAAACGGGAGGGCAAGTCGCCATGAGGAACGGTGGCGGGAAGAAAGAAGACAAGACCTTGTTCGGGGGTTCCACGACGTGTCGGTGACAACATGGTGACACCTTCCGCCGCCGCGGCTCCGTGGGTTAGGGCTTTCCAACCTGATAGAATCCTTCGGAGCCATCCTCTTCCAATCCACGAGGTCTTGACAAGCGAGCTCAGGCCAAGCGAGGCTTCAAGGACACTGAGTCCTCTCCGACCTCCGTGACATGGCGGTGCCAGACATGTCGTCCTCGCTGCCTCAATACGAGATTCGACGTGACTACGCATGGAATGATGCGCATGGTCCCGAACCGGTCGAGATGTCGGTTCCGGCCTTTCCTGGCGAGTGAACGTTCCTCGGCTATCCGGTCGACTCGCCGCTCGGCATTCCTGCCGGCCCCCTCCCCTTTCAGGTGCAGAGATGTGACGGGAACGGACCATCCTTTAGGATCGCGTTGTTTAGCAGAAACGCCGGCGGTGTGTTCGATCGGTAGTGGTGCATTGGACTGACCGGCGGCGTCACTCCTTCGCCGCGAAGCGGCGATGTCCTCTATGTCTTATAGGTCCCATAAGTCCTATGGTAACCCGCGGTCCAACACACATCCCCTGTTCCTATCGGAACCAGTGGCCCGTTGCACCCCGCGGGACGAGCCATCCAACCGTGGCCGGGGCTTATTGGCGAGATGTCCGAGTGCACGCGTGGATCCGTAGACGGTGCGGCCTCGCTCGGCCTTCTGGTTTCCTCCCCGGGCTTGACTCGGCCATCACGCTTGACGAGCTCCTCAATCGGGCCGTATAATTCGCACATGCGTTCTTGGAGACGATTCCTGACTGCCGTTGTCGTGCTCCTCGTTGCGGGGAATGCGCTTGTCGATGCGCTGCGGTCGAAGAACCTCCAGCGCGATCGCTATTTGTGCGCGTGGGATCAAGGATTCGAAATCGGTGAAGATTGCGGCGAGGACGCGAGCAGCGTCGACGACACGGAAGCATGGCTCTCCGCGCGGAACACCGCGATATTGGCCGGATGGCGAGGATGTATTGATGGGGTGCCGGATGCCAACCAAATCGATACATTGCTCGACGGAGCCGACCTGTGCCGACCGCCACCGCGCTGCCTCGTCCGCACGGCACTAGTCTGATTTGTAGGTG